>CAJXWA010000001.1 GCA_913062525.1 uncultured Alphaproteobacteria bacterium
TATTAATACTTTATTAACTTAAACGGTCGTTGATGTTCAGAAAAACACTCATAGTTGCAAATGCGTTTATGTTGCTGACTGCTTGCACATTACCATTTGCCAAAGATAGAAATATCGAAGGAGCGCTTGATCGCTTTGAAGCCGCTTATGTAGAAAAATTCGGCGAAAAAGATAGCTTTGAGGATGACCGCCAGATCCTGTCTGAGGCGCTGACGCGCGTAAACAATCGATACGTGGATGAAGTCGATCCAAACGACCTTATCGATGAAGCTGTTAAAGGCCTCAACAACGAGAAGGCCGGATCTGAAAAACCCATTACGTTGGCATTAAACGCCATGATGTCATCGCTTGATTCTTATTCCGCCTATATGAACCCTGAAAGCTACAAACGCTACCAGAATAGTCTAGAAGGCCGCTTTGTTGGTTTTGGTGTGCGCATTGAAATGCGAGACGGCAAGCTAACTGTTGTGAAGCCTATTAAAGGATCACCAGCGGAAGCCGCCGGGATCTTATCCGACGATGTCATCACACATTTGGACGGTAACCCTATAGCTGGCAAAACTTTGATCGAGGCGGTCACAGTTTTACGGGGCCCCGAAGGCAGCCTTGCAGTCCTAACGATCCAACGCCCAAATGTCTCCTCTCCTATGGTGTTGAGCATTAAACGGAAAGCCGTGGATATTACCCCTGTTGAATACCGGGTTGATGGAGATGTGGGTTATATCCGTATCAGAACCTTCAACCGGAAAACCGCGGGCAACGTCAACGAAGCCTTAGACTTTTTCAACAACCGCCTCGGCACGTCTTTATGTGGTGTTATTCTTGATATGCGCGGTAACCCCGGCGGATTAGTAAGTTCTGCGGTTCAGGTTGCTGACGAATTTCTCGAAGATGGAAATATTTTTGCGGCAGAAAATAGAGGCAACAAATTCTCCGAAGAAGATGCCGAAGCCGGTGACCATATAAATGGCCGCCCTATAATGATTATGCTCAACAAGGGTTCCGCTTCCGCTGCCGAGATTGTTGCTGGTGCCCTCCAGAACCGGCACCGCGCCAGAATTTTCGGTGAACAGAGCTATGGTAAAGGTACCATGCAAACTTTGTACAACCTCGACAATGGCGGCGGACTTCGATTTACAACGGGTCGCTTTACCGCAGGCGGTGGTGCCTCATTTAATGGGACTGGATTAATACCGGACATTAAAGATACAGTGATCAAGAATGAAAACGAATTGGCGCCCGTCGCTCGCGCTGGGCGCGCCCTGGCCTGCAACCTGTCAGTTCAGACAGCAGCGGCCGCAATAACGAGGTAATGCCATGTGTTCTGACCACACAGGCGGATTAGACCATCTTGCAAAAGCTGATGTCGACTTCGCACGCGCTTTAACTTTAATTTCACCACTTCCTGATCGAATTCGCCAACCTGGCTTTGAACAGCTGTGTAAAATCATAATTGAACAACAAGTCTCCTTGGCAAGCGCCGCAGCCATTTGGCGACGCCTAGTTGCAGCGGTGAACCCCTTTACGCCTGAGAGCATGCTCTCATTCACCGAGGAAGATTTACGAGCCCGCGGCCTTGGCCGACATAAAGCGCGCTACTGTCTAACGCTCGCTAAAGACATTCAAAGCGGCGCCTTATCTCTTGATGCCCTTGTACAAATGAGTGATGAAGACGCCATGACAGCCTTAACCGCAGTTAAAGGCATTGGTCGATGGACAGCGGAAATTTATTTATTCAGCTGCCTTGGCCGAGAAGATGTATGGCCAGCGGGAGACGTGGCGCTACAGTCCGCATTGCAACATCTTAAAGGTTTGGAAAAACGACCTGGCATTGATGAAATGGATAATTTGTCCGTTCCCCTTCGCCCTCACCGGACGTTGGCTGCTCAGATTCTATGGCGATATTACTCCGATGTTGTTCGCCCACCGGCAGTCACACCCGCAGAGTGAGTTTTCGGATCTATGTAAAAACAATTCCTACAATATCCTGTAGGTTTGAATTTACTTAACACAAAATCCTGTATTAGGGTTTGATTTTTTACATCAAGCACGCCAAACTATATTTGTAAGCATCGCTAACCGAAAGCTTGTGAAATATGTTGGCATCTGCGGAAAAATTTCCGGCATTGGTCCTGAACGCCGATTATCGCCCTCTCAGCTACTTTCCATTGTCTCTATGGACATGGCAAGATGCGCTCAAATCAGTATTTCTTGATCGTGTCCATATTGTATCTGAATATGATCGGGTCGTTCATTCTCCTAGTATGGATATGCGCTTACCCAGCGTCATTTGCCTAAAACGATATGTTAAACGGAACAAACGGCCTGCGTTCACCCGATTTAATTTATTTTTGCGAGACGGCTTCATTTGTCAATATTGCGGATCCGGCGAAGAATTAACCTTTGATCATGTCCTGCCACGCAGGCTTGGCGGTATGACCACTTGGGAAAATATTACAACTGCTTGCGCACCTTGCAATATGGCCAAAGGTGGTCGCTTAACCCGAGATGCAAGAATGTTTCCCCACACAAAACCTTTTGTTCCTACATTGCAAAACTTGAATGAAAATGGGCGTTTATTCCCCCCCAATTACCTTCATGAAAGCTGGCGTGATTTTTTATATTGGGATGCGGAATTGCTGGACTAAAGTTCCGCGCTCTCCTCCCTTGCCTTTCGGTCAGCCAGCAGGTAATACAGGGGCAGTTATTTTTTCTGGTTGTTTTCCTCAAATATGTGATTTGCAATGAACTACGGACTAGGCCTTTCTGAAAAGAAAAAGGCGCGTGAGCGTCGGACTCGGGTTGTTAAATTTTTGTTCTACATTCTTCTGCTGGGTGCTGCGGGCGCTTACGGATATTTCGAAGGACAATCTGAAGGCGACCACCGCTATGAAACATCACAAGATCAACGCGATATTTTAGCAAAAGACGTCACTCAACTTAAGGAAAAAACGCGCGCTGCTATGGATAAGCAAAGCGCCGCTTTGACAGAAGCGCGGGCTTGGCGTGATAAGTTTGAAAATGAAATCCCCAAAGGGGAAGTTCTAGAAATTCTTGACCTGGTTCGCGCTCGAATGGACGATGGACTTGATGCTATTCGCTTGAAAAACCTGATCTCGTTAGCTCAGAACACAAAAAATTGCGACGTTAAGCCAGAAACGAAACGCTTTATCATTAACACACCGATCTTTACTCAAATCGAAAATTCCATCAGCCTTGCTGGCGGAACAGTGACAGTGAAGGGCGATGGTGCGTCCAGCGTTAATTCTGAAGATAAACCTGAAGCTTGGTACGACCCGGAAAAGCCAGTTACAATTAAGTTCACAAAACTTGGTGGCGCCAACGAAATTATCACTGGCAACCTTCCGATTCACAAAAGCATTGTGTTTGGGTTAGATGAATTTCGGTTCAGCATTCTAAAAGGCAAACAAAGCTTTGCCTCTATTTCAGTTACGCGCTGCGATTTTCCTTAAAAGAAATCGCAGTCTAAATTCTAGAAGATAACCAAATTGCCAGCTTTGAGCCCGTTTTTACAGCTGATGTTAGCAGCTCATAACCCGGCGCATCAGCGGCACCATTTGCCCGCGCAATATCCCGGTGTTCGATCTCTTCATCTCTGAATTTCTGGATCGTTTCTTTCAGCTCGCTTTCGTCATCACCGAGCTGTTGCAATTGATGTTGGTAATGCTCATCAATAACCTCCTCAACAGCCTCAGTGCAAGCCATGGCAGCCTCTTTGCCAAGCAGGGCAGTTCCAGCGCCAAGAGCAAAGCCAGCGACGCTCCATAAAGGAGACAGAAGAGTTGGTCTCACACGGCGCTCAGCCAAAAGCTCTTCAAACTTTGCTCGGTGAACCTCTTCTTGTTCCTTCATGTGTTTTATGGTGTCAGCCTGATCTGAATTTTTGAGAACAGCATATTGTCCTTCATAAATACGAACGGCACCAAATTCGCCAGCATGATCTACTCGGATAATTCGCTCGAGAAGTTGCTTGCGCGTCAAATCACCGGGTAGGCGCCCGTCACCTGTTTTTCTGACACCAAATTTTGAATTACCGGTACTCATAGAATTTCCATTCAATTCTCTATTTAGCTTCGGTCAAATTTTGCCACATCGCTGCGATCATAAAAATGACCATAACCGCGGCAAACAGAAAATTATAGCCCGCCATTGAAATCCCAAACAGCTCCCAAGCGACTTCATTACATTTCACAAGTGGTGCTGACATGATCTGGGCACGCAAATCCTGTAGCGACAATGATGCCGACGTATCCGCACTGCATTCAGCACTGCCCAACCACCAACCTTTTTCAACACCTACGTGATATGCGCCGACACCAGACGTGACCGCAAAGGCAATAGCCGCGGCGCCTTGGAAATAGATACGCGACAGGCTATTTCTAAATATAAGCGCCAAAATGACAATGGCAATTACAGCAGCATAAGGCCACCGCTGGTACACGCATAAAACGCACGGTTTCAAAAGAAATCCGTATTCAGCGACAAAGACCGTTCCAAGCGTCCCTATGCTAGCAAACAGCGCGATCCACAAGGAATGTTTAAATAGATATGACACGAAAGCCCCTTCTTTCATCTTTCTTAGAAAACATACTTAAGAACGATGAAGCCACCGAACAACAACACAAAAAATAAGATCGTCAAAATACCCAAGTATTTTTCAATAAATTCTCGGATAGGCTCTCCGAATTTTTTCAAAAGCCAAGCGACTAAGAAAAAACGAGCACTTCGGGACAGAACGGACGCAACCATAAAGACTGCTAAATTCAACTTAACTGCACCGCTCGCAATTGTAATTACTTTGTAGGGAAAGGGGGTCAGTCCAAAAAATGCGACAATCCACCCCCCCCATTCTTCATAACTATCACTAAAGCTCAGAAATTTCTGCTCGTATCCATAAAAGCCGATAATTGCGTCCCCAACCAGCTCGTAAAAATACAACCCAATAAAATAACCCAACACACCACCTAAAACCGAAAACAGGCTACAGATGAATGCAAGGCGCCACGCAGCCGCACGATTTGCCAACACCATAGGGATCAGCATGACGTCGGGTGGAATTGGGAAAAGCGAGCTTTCAACGAAGGAAACTGCCGCCAAAAACGTCTTCGCCCTAGGGGCTGCCGCGAGGCGCATTGTGAAATCATAAAGTTTTCTGAGCATAGGATAAAGCGACCACACAGTTGAAAGATGCCGTAACTTAAAATATCAGGCGAACATGCCGCAAGAGTATATTCCATTGCGTGTAAAAAAATGTTCCAAAGGGCGTCTCAAGGATGTAGAAGGAAAAGTGAAATATATTTACTTTACGCACACTATTGATTTTGTAACTTTTTTATTACAGGATGCCTAAATGAAGGTTAGTATGTTCCCTAGGAGCAACCTTTCAACGAAGGCGAGCTGACAACATATGTATAAAATTCTAATTGTAGATGATGAATACGAACTCCGTCAGGTCTTGCGCGAAACGTTAGAGCGCGAGAACTACGAAGTTGGTGAAGCTGGAGACGCCGAAGAAATGCGGCGTGTGTTTGATTCCGGTGATTTTGATCTGGTTTTGCTTGATTTAATGCTGCCCGACGAAGATGGACTGACGCTTACTCGCTATCTAAAAGAACGATCTGATGTGGGCGTTATTATCTTAACCGGCAAGGGAGAGAGCGTTGATCTAATTATTGGCCTTGAAATGGGTGCTGATGATTATGTCGCCAAACCCTATAATCGCCGGGAACTCCTTGCCCGCATAAAAAGTGTTCTCAGACGCAGCGGTCGAAGTGCCGATAAGGCAGCTAAGAATAACGATCCAAAAACCTGCATTCAATTCTCCGGCTGGGAACTTGATTTACCGCACCATAAACTGGCGGCACCAGATGGCTCTAACGTCCCCCTAACAATGGCAGAGTTCCAATTGCTTCGTGTCTTGCTTGAAGCGCCAGGGCAGCCTGTTGATCGCGATCAACTCAGTGTTAAAATCTTTAACAAAGAGCTGCGCGAAAACAGCCGCAATATTGATGCACTAGTCAGAAGGCTTCGGCAGAAACTGGAAGGCGACGTTAATCACGCACAGATGATTAAATCAGTTCGTGGGTCCGGGTATACCATCTTGACCACCTTAGATTAATCACCTCTCAGGTTTTTTTCAAAAAGCAGAACCTACCTGTTGACCGGAGTAAATTCATCGCTATAGTGCCCCTACTTCCACGGACTAGCCCCTGTGGCGGAATCGGTAGACGCGACAGATTCAAAATCTGTTGTCCATAGGGCGTGCCTGTTCGAGTCAGGCCAGGGGCACCATCTAAATCAAAGACTTAAAGCGTCTTTGATTTTATTTTCTTACTCATTGCTTTCTAGTAAACACATAGTAAGAACCATAAATTTCATCCTCTCTTTATTTGCGCTCTTATAACCTACCCCACTTAGCCTTTGCCTCGCTTTTCAGTAGTGTTATGCATCGGAATTTGATGGATTACGGTACAAACGTTTTTTTAGCTAACGCAGAAAATGTACATGAAGGCAAAAAAGAAATTGAAAATGGCTCATAGCTGTTTCTGCCACCCCAATTAATATTATACGAATGTGCCTGCAAAATATTTACCTATTGGGAGTAAAATTCGAAAGTAGGATTATTCATGCTCAATAGTGATATAATAAAAACCTTTATACTCGTGTTCATATGAAATTGCAGGAAGCCTAAATGACGCATGAGCTACATTTTGACCAAAATGCTGGCGTAATTTTTCTCCATTATGGCGAGCAGCTGGATAAGAACATCATTTTTTCTGCCGTAAAAGATATAAATGCATTGCCTGGATTGTGGCCTAACATTCCGGTGATTGTAGATTTTCGCGATTGCGTCAATATTGACCTGAGTAGTGATGATACACGCGATATTGCCAATTATATGGCCCTTCACAAAACAAACCGCGGTAAAATCCGCATTGCCCAACTTGTATCAACAAAACTAATGTATGGGGTTTCACGTATGACAGCTCCCACAATGGCTGAAGATGTAGGCCAGATCAGGACTTTTGAGGACGTCGCTCTCGCCTTGGAATGGATCGGTTTGCCTACAGATTACAAACTGCCGTTCATTTCGACTTTTTAACGGTTACGATGAGTCAAAACACTGTTTTATGCGATTCCATGATATAGGCTACAAGTCCTCATGAGCAAAAAATCTCAGCCGTTGAGGGCCGACCCCCAAATAAAATGCCAAAACTGAAATAATGAAAATTTGGAGCCTGAAGCCGAACTTTATTCAGACAAGTTCATTAGGCTTCAAATTTGTAAATGCGCCAACGGCAAATACATATTGAAGCCTAATTCACAATTACGACCGGCTAAACTGGTGTAAATGTCGGCACTTGAAATTCACTATCAACTGTCTTTGAAAACTTCAATTGAACCGCCTGTCCAACACTTAAATCATCAAGATTACAGTCAATGATGTTTGTCATCATGGAAATATCCGTGCCCTCCAAAGTTACATATGCAAGGGCATAAGGAATCTTGGCGCGCCGCATAACACTATAGGAATAGATGGTGCCTTTTCCCGATGCCTGCTCGAAATAAGTATCATCACTTCCGCAATGCGGGCAGATAGTTCGAGGATAGTAATGCGCACTTTCGCAAGATTTACAATGGCGCACCAACAAGATGCCCTCACGCGTTGCGTTCCAGAATTCTTCTGTTTCCGGATCCACCGTCGGTGCGGGAAATAAGGTTTGTTCAGTCATAATTTATTCCCTTTCCAGAATAAGAGTTGCGCTGCCATGACGCGTACCGAGAGAGCCACCAGTTCCTTGAGCAACAGCCAAGTCACAATTTGGCACTTGAACGGCTGGATGCGCTTCACCACGCAATTGTCGAACGGCTTCAATGACCTTGGTCATGCCGCCGCGATTAGATGGATGGTTATTGCACAGTCCGCCGCCATCGGTATTAAACGGTAACTTACCAACGCCAGAAATCAAATTCCCATCAGCCACAAACTTACCGCCGTCTCCTTTGGCACAGAAGCCAAGATCTTCCAACTGCATGAGAACTGTAATTGTAAAGCTGTCATAGATTGAGGCGTATTTGATATCAGCTGGTTTAACACCTGCTTCGGCAAAAGCAATTGGGCCCGTCACAGCAGCACCCGAATAGGTCAAATCAATGCGGCCACCCATTTGATGCTTGGGGGCTTCGCCTGCGCCTTTAATCTTCACTAGCGGGCGGTTCAGAGTTTTAGCAATTTCTGGCGCCACAACAACCAAGGCACCACCCCCATCACTAATGACACAGCAATCGAGCCGGTGCAGTGGATCTGAAATCATCGGTGAATTCACCACATCTTCAACAGTCACCACATCCCGCAGCATAGCGCGTTCATTATGCTGCGCATGATGGGAGGCCGCCACTTTAATCCAGGCGAGCTGTTCGCTAGTTGTGCCAAATTCATGCATGTGGCGCATGGCACACATGGCATACATATTGGCGACTACGGGTGAAAATGGGAATTCAAACGGAACATCAGGAGCATTGGCACCGTAATTTCTAGGCGCTGTCCCTGTAGCCATGCCTTCTGCCCGCGGACGTCCGGCAAGCGTAATGAGAGCGACTTTACACTTTCCAAGCGCGATGGCTTCGGCCGCATGGGCCACATGGATCAAATACGAAGATCCGCCTGTTTCAGTGCTATCCACGTGGCGTAGATTAAGGCCCATATAATCTGCAAGAGACAAAGGCCCAAGCCCTGGGGCATCGCCCGCACAGAAATAGCCGTCTACATCATCTTTGGTGAGGCCCGCATCTTCCAATGCACCTTTTGCACATTCTGCATGCAACTGGGCCAGTGATTTATCGATCGCCTTTCGTGTGGGATGCTCAAAAGCACCCGCAATATAGGCTTTGCCATTAATTGACATGAATATATATCCCTTCTTTTTATGATTTATTTTTCGCCGGGAGCAGCGTCGTTTAGATTCTCACGTTGGAATTCTTATTTTTTGTTTTTTGAATCCAAGCCAAAATCTGTTGTTGATGCTGCATTGCCGGAAGGTTTTTTCGCCCGCAACGCATCTTCTACCGTCTCGCAGATCTCGCTCAACGTAAACGGTTTTGCAATCACATCGTGAATAAGATCTTCCAGATTATAGGCCCGTTGGCGCTCGGCAGCATAGCCAGTCATCAGCAGGATTCTTAAATCTGGAAACTCTTTTGCAACTTTGAGGGAAAGCGCTATACCGTCCATGATCGGCATCACAATATCTGTTAATAGCAAATCAAAAACGTCGTCCGATTGCAGCTCATTCAAGGCTTCTGCCCCATCACGGACAGCAACAACTTCGTGCCCATGATGAACTAATGCCCGCTGAACAAATTCGCGCAACGAGGCTTCGTCTTCTGCAACTAAGATACGCGCCATTCCCCCCCCTTAAGCCACTACTCTTTTACGATGTGGCCAATGTACGGCAATTCTCTGTAATAATGAGCGTAATCCAGCCCATAACCGATCACAAACAAATCGGGACAATCGAAACCAACAAAATCAGCTTCGAAGTCAACGATCCGCTTGCCTTTTTTATCGAGCATCAGGCAGGTTTTAACCATTCCCGCGCCTCTGTCCAACAAGTCATTTGCCGCAAACTGCATGGTCCGGCCAGATTCAAGAATATCGTCAATCAACAAGACATTACGTCCCTTTACCGTGTCGACGATGTCTCTCGTAATGACGACTGTACCACTGCTGATTTCTTTATCTCCGTAGGAAGACAACGCCATAAAATCAATTTGTGGGCGTACATTGGCGTGATGCAATGCTCGAATAAGGTCAGCTGCAAAAACAAAGCTTCCTTTAAGAACTGCGATCACCAGAATATCAGATCCCATATCCTGCGCGATTTGTTCCGCAAGATCAGCGTTACGCTTTTCAATATCAGCGCTGGAAAACAAGACTTCAATTTGTGGCACAGTTGGGGCCATATTTTTTCTCCAATTCAAAATACCTACTCCGTAATTGGTAGGCACCTTTTACATATTAATGTAGTTCTTTTTTCTCAGTTTTCTTCGGCGCAATCAAATGCGCCTTAACATGCTTTGCGTCTTCTGGCGGCTGGTTCATGCTTGATGAAAACGCTACAGATCCCCAGGGTTCAACATTTTCTGCGCCAGAGGATGTGCTCCAGCTATAAACATGTAGGCCTTTAGAATCCACCAATTGAATGGCTAACCTCGGTATAGGTTGCTGATGGCCGGTCACATTGACAATATTCCCTGTGACCGTCAATCGAACAACACCATTTTCCAATACGGATTTGGTCGTCAGATTTTTAATCTCCAACCCCAGCGTATTCGCCGTTTTCACATCCAGTTTAACCATCTGATACAACTTTGCGGTCGCCGGCCAGATTTGAACCAGATAATTTCGCCCATAGAAAGCACCTGCGCCAATCCCGCCTAGAATGATCAAAAACAGCAACCAGCCAAACCAACTGCGTTTTTTCTTCTGGGTTCTAAGTTTTTTGTCAGTGCGCTTTTTCGCAGCACGGCTCATTTCCTCGATGCTCATGGCAGCGCCTTCAGGCACCTCTGCCGGAGCAGGCGTTGTATCGACAACAGGCTCAACAACAGGTTCTGCAATCTGTTTAGGTGAGTCTTCAGGAGGAAATTCACGCCATTTTTCGCCGCATTTGGCACATTTTACCATGCGTCCTTCGGCACCAACAGATGCAGAATCAATCGAATAACGTGTCGAACAAGATGGGCAAGTTAATATCATGGGTAGGAAACATTCAGTCCATGGTTAAGCGTTCATTTTTTATAAGTGTATGCTAGAACATGCACAAGACTAGGCAATAAATCTACTTTAGATTATCGTATGCGTAAAGTTTTGGGGAGGTGTGCTTGGTTAGGTTTGAAAATGTCGGTATGCGGTACGGGATGGGACCAGAGGTTCTTCGCGATATTAATATGCATCTGGCGCCCGGCTCTTTTCACTTTCTAACAGGGCCTACAGGCGCTGGAAAAAGCTCTCTGCTTAAATTATTAGCGCTTTCTCATCGACCAAGTCGTGGGCTTTTGACGTTGTTCGGACAAGAAGTCAGCAGTCTCCAGCGAGAAGATTTGCCGTCTTATCGGCGAAAAATTGGTGTTGTCTTTCAGGAGTTCAGATTACTCAATCATCTGTCTGCTTTGGATAATGTTGCCCTTCCATTGCGAATCATGGGGCTGGAAGAAGAACAAATTCTCACCAATGTTACTGAACTTTTAAACTGGGTTGAGCTTGGCGCACAAATGCAAGCGAAACCACCGACATTATCTGGCGGTGAAAAACAACGAGTTGCCATCGCTCGTGCGGTTATTAACCGACCACAGCTCCTTATTGCAGACGAGCCAACAGGCAGCATGGATCCTGAAATGGGATTACGTCTCATGCATCTGTTTCAGGAGTTAAATAAACTTGGAACAACTGTTGTCATTGCAACACATGATATTGAACTTATTCGCCGCTTTCCCTGCCCCGTTATGTATTTGAAACAGGGAACGCTTCACCATACCGACGCCGATGAGTATCTGAAGCGACATCAACGGAGTGGCCTGTGATCAATATTTTTGGCAATTCACCAGAGCTGCAGCTTGAAAAAGACGCTTCTAGCAAGTATTTGCCCATTGTCATCGCTGCCATGGTGTTTCTGGCCGCACTGGCTCTAATGGGTTTGTTTTCCTTGCATTCAGCGGTACAAAACTGGTCAACAGCAGTGAGTGGCAACTTAACTGTCGAAATCGCCTATGAAGAGGGGCAGGATCTTGATAAAAAAATGAACAAGGCCTCTCAAATTTTACGAAACTTTCCCGGCATTGAAGAGGTGAACCCTCTGTCTATTGACGATGCGGCTAAATTGCTTGAACCGTACTTAGGCCGAGCCGATATTATCAAGCAACTTCCCCTTCCAAGACTGATTGAGGTCACAATATCTGAGGGCAGTTCCGTTGATCTGCTCGCCGCCGCCAAAAAACTGTCCACAGAGGTTCCAGGAGCGATTTTAAACACGCACCGACCTTGGCTTGATAAAATGATCGTGCTCGCGCGGTCCGTTCAATTTTTAGCCGGAGCGATTATGCTGCTTGTTAGCATTGTTACCGTCATCATTATCGTTTTTGCAGCCCGTACCGGCATGGTTATGCATCATGCTATCATTGAGGTTCTGCATTTGATTGGCGCAAGAGACAGCTACATTGCCCAACAGTTTCAAAATTATTTTGCCCGCCTCTGCTTAATTGGGGCGTTTCCCGGTTTAATTTGTGCCATCTTCACTATGGAATTTTTGTCGTTTTTAGCAGGACGTCTCGAAGCTGGACTAATTTCCGCTCCTTCAATGATTGTAGAGGGTTGGATTGCATTGGCGATGGTGCCAATATTGGTCGCACTATTGACCACAATTACGGTTCGTTGGATCGTCATGGGCTCATTGAAACGGATGATGTAACGTGCTTGTACTTTTGGATAGAGATGGCGTCATAAATGAAGATCGCCCAGATTTTGTAAAGTCACCGGATGAGCTGATTTTCATTCCCGGCGCCCTTGAAGCTATCACCCGCCTTAAGGGTAACGGCCATATAGTCGCCATCGTTACTAATCAATCTTGTATCGGACGCGGAATTATTACCCCTGAAACCTTGTTCAATATTCATGAAAAACTTTTGGGTAACATCAGAAAAATGGGAAGCGATATCGATCATATTTTTATTGCTCCTGATGCCCCGTGGGAGGCGACAGAAAATCGCAAACCTGGCTGCGGGATGATGAAGGCTGCTATGACCATGTTTTCAGAAAAACCAAAAAACACCGTTCTTATAGGAGATAGTCAAACTGATTTACAGGCGGCAACGAAAGCGGGATGTCATCGGATATTAGTTCGATCCGGTAAAGGCGCAAAAACCCAAGCAAATGGTATTCCATCAGACCTGCTCCCCGTTTCTGTTGCGCGTGATTTAACAGAAGCGACCGATTACATTTTGAACGGTAGATTTTCATGATGCTCCGTAAAATTTCCATATGGCCAAAAATATTGGTGATCCTCATCGTTCTCTGGGTCGGTGCGTTTTTGTCCTATATTCATGAGATATCTGACCCGTCTTACACCGATGCTCAAAACGCCGATGGTATCGTCGTCCTCACGGGAACCCCTGCTCGCTTGAGCGAAGGCTTTGAATTACTCAAGAGTGGGGCCGGAAAACGAATATTGATCTCGGGTGTTAATCGGCAAGTCAGCAAAGAGACTTTGCGAAAAGCCATGGGCGAGAGCGCTCGGGTGATGGATTGCTGCGTTGATATTGGTCACATCGCCCGCGATACCGTCGGCAATGCCTATGAGGCATCCCTATGGGCGGCAGAAAACAAATTCAATTCTCTTATCATTGTCACCAGCGCCTATCACATGCCGCGCAGTTTGGTTGAGATGAAGCGTCAAATGCGCTCAAAACCACTTTTTGCCCAAGCTGCAAAAAATGATGTATTGAAACTTAAAAATTGGTGGCAAAATCCATCAGTTTCCTATGTATTGGCTGCAGAATTTAATAAGTATATATTTAGCCTGATCCGCGCCAACCTTGAACGACTGGCAATGGATGGAGATACCAAGTGATTTTTCTACGGTCGTGCCTGTTTTTTGTGACGTTCTGGCTTTGGTCCATTTTTATGAACCTGCTCTTTCTCCCCATGTTGGCATTTAACAGAATTTGGATTGTTAGAGGACAAACTGTTTGGTCCAAGGGAATTCTCGTCTTGATGCAGGCGGCCTGCGGATTAAAAGTCGAAGTTCGCGGCACTGAAAATTTACCTAAGGGCCGTGCACTGCTGGCCTGCAAACATCAATCTATCTTTGAGACAACCGCTTTTCATTGGCTGGTTGAAGACCCTGCTGTAATTCTAAAAAAGGAACTTTTGAGTGTTCCTGTTTACGGTTGGTACTGCAGAAAAACGAAAATGATCGCGGTTGACCGGAAAGGCCACGCTTCTGCCCTCCGTTCTATGATTTCGCAAGCGGAACAAGCCCTAGAAGATGAACGCCAAATTATCATTTTTCCCGAAGGCACTCGCACAGCTGTAGACGATGAAATGCCCTATCAGCCCGGTATTGCAGCCTTATATACTAAGCTGGATACACCTGTTATTCCGGTTGCGCTGAACACTGGACTATTTTGGCCCCGCAAGAAATTTATGTGCCGACCTGGTGTGATCATTATAGAATTTTTGCCTGCCATTGAAGCAGGCTTAAAACGCAAAGATTTTGTCAGTAAGCTCAAACAATCCATTGATGACAACACATCCCGGCTTGTTGCGGAAGGCCGCGAAAAATACATTGAAAAATAAGCGCTTATCGCCATTTTAACATCAGGAAGTTTGCGTATACCGGGTAATTAAGATATACTTGATCAACCGGCATAAAGCACGCTCTAACTTGAGGTTTCAATGGCTACAATCGCGCCAATTTCAAAACAAATTTGGGATATGAAGTACCGTTTTCGGAAGGCCGATGGCTCTGCAAAAGAGCGGACGATTGAAGACACTTGGCACCGCATTGCATCGGCACTGGCGGAACCCGAAGAAGATACGGCCAAGTGGGACACCGAGTTTTATGAAATCCTCAAAGATTATAAGTTCTTGCCCGCAGGCCGCATAATTGCGGGCGCGGGCACGAAACGAAAAGTGACCTTGTTTAACTGCTTTGTCATGGGCGATATCCCCGATAATATGGCAGGTATCTTTGACAACCTCAAAGAAGCTGCTGTTACCATGCAACAAGGCGGCGGGATCGGATATAATTTCTCGAGCTTGCGCCCCAAAGGCGCCCCCGTTCACAGCATGGGATCGGATGCATCCGGCCCTCTCAGCTTCATGGATGTGTGGGACAGCATGTGCCGCACCATAATGAGCGCGGGTTCCCGGCGCGGCGCCATGATGGCGACCATGGTTTGTGATCACCCAGACATTCTTGATTTCATCAAAGCTAAACAAGACCCAGGCCGCCTGCGGATGTTTAACTTATCCGTACTGATTACTGACGCCTTTATGGAAGCGGTCAAAAAAGACGACTCGTGGGATCTCGTATTTGAGGGATCGCAATATAAAACCATCCAAGCCCGTGAGCTTTGGGATGAAATCATGCGATCCACTTATGCATTTGCCGAACCAGGCGTCATTTTCATCGACCGCATTAACCAGCGCAATAACCTAAATTACTGCGAAGACATATCTGCGACCAATCCTTGCGGCGAACAACCGTTGCCGCCCTATGGCGCATGCCTTTTGGGATCCGTGAACCTGACCCGGTTTATTAAAAACCCGTTTGAGAATGATTCAGTGATGGACCTAGATGAGCTGGATAAAGTTGTCAGGGTTGCCGTTCGTATGATGGATAACGTCATTGATGTCTCAGGCTTCCCTCTTCCCGAGCAGGAACATGAAGCCAAAGCAAAACGACGTATCGGGCTTGGCATAACGGGCCTCGCTGATGCTTTAATAATGTGCGGCGTCAGGTATGGATCGGATCAAGCGATCTCGATTACCCGCCAATGGATGAGCCAAATCCGAAAATCCGCCTATCTCTCCTCAACTGATATTGCGAAAGAAAAAGGGGCGTTTGCCCTGTTCGATAAGGAACAATATTTGAATGGAGAGACCATCGCGGCACTAGACGATGATATTAAGGATGCCATTGGCAAAAATGGCATTCGAAATGCTCTTGTCACATCAGTCGCCCCAACCGGCACTATTTCCCTGCTCGCCAACAATATATCAAGCGGATTGGAGCCTGTTTTCAGTTTTTCCTATACCCGCAATGTCTTAAACGCAGATGGGGTTCGAAAAGCTGAAGAAGTAACCGATTACGCCTATCGCTTATTCCGCCGCCTAAAAGGAGAGGACACACCTCTGCCTGATTACTTTGTTGATGCTCAAGTTCTTGCCCCAATGGATCATGTCAGAATGCAAGCAACAGTGCAGGACTACATCGACAGCTCGATCTCTAAAACCATAAATTGCCCTGAAGATATCAACTTTGAAAAATTCAAGGATATCTACATGAAGGCTTATGAGCTTGGATGCAAAGGCTGCACAACATACCGACCCAATGATATTACGGGCGCTGTTTTAGAATTAACGACGAAGTCCAAAGGGGAGGATGAGCAACCTGCCCTACCACTGGATGAGCCTGAACCAAAACCACGGGACAGTTATGAAGCTGGCGGCATCGTCTATATGACGAAGCCACTCGATCGCCCTGGAACCATACCAGGGCAAACATACAAACTTAAATGGCCTGAAAGTAATCACGCCATGTACATCACGCTCAATGATATTGTGCAGGATGGTCGGCGGCGACCTTTTGAGATTTTCATAAATTCTAAGAATGTTGAGCATTTTGCATGGACAGTTGCCCTAACTCGGATGATTTCTGCCGTCTTCCGGCGTGGTGGTGACGTCAGTTTCGTCGTGGAAGAATTAAAGGCCGTGTTCGATCCGCGCGGCGGTGCATGGATGCACGGGCGATACGTTCCCTCACTTCTTGCTGCCATTGGCGATGTTATTGAAACTCATCTTGTTCAAATTGGCTTTTTGCCCAATCCGGCGAAAAACTCCCAAGAAAGCGAAGCCAAATCTCAAGTGATGGGAGAGGTTCCGCAAAGGCCAAGGATGGGCCTACAACGGCAGTGCCCAGAATGCGGCGAAGCTGCACTACTGCGAAGTGAAGGTTGTGACACCTGTACTTCATGCGGGTTTTCAAAATGCAGCTAAATATGCGGCGCCCATAGATTATGAAAATCCGTGAAGAAACATCGCGTGACATTGATGTGATCCGTTCTATAACACGGGCAGCTTTCATATCGGTTGAACACAGCAATCAGACTGAATCAGCAATAATCGATGCGCTGCGCGAGTCAGGAGCATTAAGCATTTCCCTTGTCGCGGTAGAAAGCAATGAGGTTGTTGGTCATGTGGCATTCTCCCCAATTACAATTGAAGGTGGCCGTCAAGGGTGGCTTGGCCTTGGGCCAATTTCAGTTCGCCCAGACAAACAAAAAGAAGGCATCGGAGCAGCCCTAATCGAAGAGGGCTTGCGACGAGCTTCGGCTATGAATGCAAAGGGATGTGTTGTCCTTGGTGATCCTAACTACTATTCCCGCTTTGGTTTTGAGGCAGATTCAGAACTCTTTTTAGATGGCGTCCCTGCCGAATATTTTATGAGGCGGGCTTTCGAAGAAAATATGCCGCACGGACGGGTTGACTATCACAAAAGTTTTAACACTAAATAACACATTTCATCAACCACCGCCTACGACGCAGCAGACAATTCTAATTCAGATATGTCATTCACATAGCGTTTAAGCCTTGCTTTGGTTCGCGAATATCGTTCGGACAAAACTGCATCAGCTCTGCCTGCATTAAGTGACCATGAACTTGAAAATATTGGCCTAGAGCGGACAGACATTCCGTCCATTTCCACCTATCAAGCTATCTAACAGGCCGGGAATAGCAAGTTACTCCCCCATAGCTTGAACCCGCTGCATGATCGCATGCAGAGGACCATCCTTGATACCGAACTCATCCAGATGCTCAACAGTACTGTATAAATAATCACGGTTTGGACCCCCGCGTCCAGAAGTAGACGCAATAATCTTCGCCGCCGCGTTGATTTCCGGTTGGCCGCAATATTGTTCATGATGAGGGTCTGCCGTAAAGGTAAGCGCTCGTACTTTTTCGCCGTTATGCAGCAGCTTTAAAGTCACCATCTTCGGCACGTATACTTTGGTGACCATTTCCCGGCGGTATAAATAATCAATCACTGGTTCCCGAATATCAGAGGGGCAGAGTATCGCCTTTCCGCGGCACGATCCCCCCGCATCCAGCCCAAGGACTAGGCCTGGGCTCTCGTACGTTCCCCGGTGCACAACTGAGGTGACGCAAAAGGATCGGTGATATCCGTATAGCTGGGCATCTACCACGGCCTTATTCTCAAAGCCCGGTCGCCACATTAAGGAGCCATATCCGAAAATCCATAAGTCTTCGTTTTCAGGAAGCGCTGGCATAGCATGATCAACCGGCGGCAAATCAGGTTCAAGCACGAGGTCGTATTTGCTCATTTTAAAGGCTTTCTGGGCTTCATATTCACGAGGGCAACGCCCACAACAACAACAGCCATGCCGAGGAACGAGTATCCGCTCAACCGCTCATCAAACAAAATATAGGCCACAACTGCCGTACAGGGCGGCACTAAAAAGAACAAACTGGATACCGTTGCCGCAGCCCCTTTACGCAGCAACAAATACAAAAGAGTTACCGCACCAAGCGACAGAACCAAAACCAGCCATCCAAGCGCAAATACCAGCTCGCCCGACCAAACGATTGTGCCCTCTTCCATCACATAAGCCATGAGAGAAAAATAGATCGTTACGACGACAAATTGGATAAAATTTCCGCTTTTCAAGCTCATATCGGAGCAGAATTTCTTTTGGTAAAGCGTACCAAATGCCATGCAGAACAGGGCCACAAAACACAGACCGATGCCGAATACTGATCCCTGACCTAGCGACAATTTATCAGCAACCACCAAGAACACACCGCCAAGACCTGCAAGCAGCCCGACCCATTGGCGTATGCTTATGGTTTCATTGAGTAGCAGACCTGCAAGTGCAGCCACAATCAACGGCTGAATACCAACAATCAACGCAGATGTTCCCGCCGGGACACCAAGACTGATAGCCCAAAACACAAATCCTAAATAACCGCCATGCATTAGCAGGCCCGAAATCCCAATATGTACCCCGTCCTGCCACCGGCTCGGCCAACGGGTTTTCGTTAGCAAGACAAGTGGAAGGAATATGGCCGTACATATGGCAAACCGGACCGCGAGGAAAGTCATGGGTTCGATATATGGCAAGCCCAATTTGGCGCCAATGAACCCAGTGCTCCACAGAAATACGAACACAATTGGCATTGCCCCGAGCATTAAATTTTGCCGGGCCGTTTGAGAAGAAGCTGTCATATTAAGGAACTTTTGCTATAGAAAAATCAGTGACAGGTAAGGGCGCAACCTTATACAGTGGCGTCCCAAAGCTCAAGTTCTAGAAACGGAAGACTACATGCGTGTTACCATCATCACACTCAGCATTTTTGCCCTGCTCATCGGCGGGTATATCTTTTGGTGGAATAGTATCGCCGATACGGCCATCTCACAGTTTGAGGCATGGAAAAATGCCCGTCTGTCTGGCGGCATTACGATCACGCACCAACCGGTTGTTACATCCGGTTTCCCCTACCGCGTAAAAATAGATCTCGAAGACGTCAAAATCACGCGAGATCAAAGTGGCGCCCAGTTTGGATTTGAGACAACAATTCCCACATTTTGGGTATTGGCTCAACCTTGGAAACCCACCCATATTATTTTTGGCACTTTGGGAACCAGTTCCCATACCTGGACAGATGGCACCGCGACTAAATCCGTATCAGTAACGGCCAAAACCGCTCTTGGTAGCGCTACCTTTGCATCAAGCGGAAAATTTAAGACGCTAGCCATCGACATTACTAAATCCCAAATCCAATCCTCATCCTACGGCCAAACCACTGCAGACCGCCTGCAATTGCATAGCCGTATGTCAACTGCTCCTAAGAAAACTGAAGGCTCCGATGCGCCCGCGTCCGATACCCAAATGCCAACGTGGCAAGTTGCTGTGACGGCTGATGGCATCGTTTTTGAAAACGGCAATGCCACTCCTCTTGGGGGGATCATCACAAAAGCCAACATTTCAGCAACCGTCGACGGCCGCCCAAAAGATTTTAGAACCAAAGATAGCATCGAACGTTGGCGGGATCAGGGTGGATCAGTCGAGATTCTGGACATGAACCTCATATGGGGGGAAAGTCAGATTTCTGGAAATGGTGCCGTTTCTCTTGACGAGAACAACCAGCCGCTAGGGGCATTCAGCACCAAAATAACAGGTTTTAATAATTTGCTTGCCTTACTTGAGAAAAGTCAAAAACTCGACAAGCAATCACTGAAAACAGCAGCGGTGGCGCTTAACCTGATCTCAAAGGAAGACGAAAACGCCAGACGGTACCTTGATCTACCCATGAGCCTTCAAAATGGCGGCCTCTATATTGGCCCGTTCAAGCTAATGAACACAGTTCCGCTTTTTTAATACCGGTGAGGTCTACTCATCTTCGTTGGGGACAGTTCGGCCAAAATCGGGCTCTGCCGTTTCCTGACCTGCATCAATGATTTGCTTGCGAATATCGCGAGTGCGCGAAAACATTTGGAAAAGCGCATCCCCGTCACCCCAGCGAATAGCTCGCTGTAGCGCTGTAAGATCTTCACTAAAGCGGCCTAACATCTCAAGAACAGCTTCTTTATTATGAAGGAACACATCTCGCCACATGGTCGGGTCTGACGCTGCAATACGGGTAAAGTCACGGAAACCACCCGCCGAGTATTTAATAACTTCCGACTGTGTAACTTCTTCCAAATCATCAGCAGTGCCAACGATGTTATAGGCGATCAAATGCGGAACATGGGACGTAATCGCCAACACCAAGTCATGATGTTTTGGATCCATTTTTTCCACGTTACTGCCAAGTGCCGTCCAAAAAGCCGATAATTTTTCAACGGCCTCTTCTCGGGATTTCCCTGAGGGTGTTAAAATACACCAACGACCGGCGAATAATTCAGCAAATCCAGCAGCTGGTCCTGATTTTTCAGTACCTGCAACCGGGTGACCCGCAACAAAATCAACGCCCTCTGGAATGTGTGGCTCAATGGCTTCGACAACAGTTTGTTTAACCGAGCCAACATCCGTGACCAACGCCCCTTTAGTCAAGAACGGGGCCATTTCTTCGGTAAGCGCGCCATATGTGCCAACAGGTGTGCATAAAATAACCAGATCGGCATCTTTCACTGCGTCAGCTACATTTTCATAGGCCTCATCAACAACGCCCAGCTCCAACGCCACGCGGCGTGTATCGGCAGTTCTTGCAGCGCAGACAATTTCCTTCACAACGCCATGCTGACGGGCTGCACGGGCAATTGATGATCCAATAAGTCCAATACCTATCAGCGCGAGTTTTTCAAACTGGACAGTGGTGTCAGACATCTTATTTTTCCAAAAATTCGCGCAAAGTATCCATAACAGCATGGTTTTGATCATCAGTGCCAACTGACATACGCAAGCAAGTCGGTAAACCGTATGACGCCACACTTCGCAAGATTAAGCCGCGGGAATTCAAAAACGCATCTGCATCCGTTGCGCTTTTCCCCGTATTCGCAAAATCCATCAAAATAAAGTTACCAACACTATCAGGGATATCAAGACCCATCCCCCGCAAGTTCTGCACAAGGATCGGGATCCATTTATCATTATGGGCAATGGCTTTTTCCACAAACTCTTGATCACGAACAGCGGCGACACCTGCAGCTTGTGCAATTGCGTTCACATTAAAGGGTCCGCGAATTCGGTTCAGCACATCGATGACTTCGTCGGGACCATAAGCCCAGCCAACACGCAGAGATGACAGGCCATAAATTTTTGAAAACGTCCGGGTCATGATAACGTTTTTGTTGTAGGCAACCAAATCAACGCCCGCTTCGTAATCGCTTTTACGGACGTATTCCGCGTAAGCCGCGTCCAGAACCAACAGAATATCACTCCGTAATCCCGCATGAAGTCTTTCAACTTCAGAGATCGAAATATAGGTTCCGGTTGGATTGTTGGGGTTCGCAAGGAACAAAATTTTAGTATTTTCAGTGACCGCTGCAAGCAATGCATCAACATCTGATCGCAGATCATGCTCAGGTGCTTTTACCGGTGTTGCGCCATTTGACAAAGCCGCAAGTTCATAAACCAAAAAGCCATGTTCTGAAAATAGAACCTCGTTCCCTGGACCAGCATAAGCATTTGTGATCAAAGAGAGAAGTTCGTCAGATCCGTTTCCGCAAACAAGATTTCCTGCAGGCAGTTTATGGACGTCGGCAATCGCCGCGATTAACTCGCCAGAGCCGCCATCGGGATAATAATGAAGTTTGTCACCCAGATCCGCTAAGACAGCTTTCGCTTTAGGGCTCGCCCCAAGAGGTGTCTCATTGGAAGAAAGTTTAGCAACTTTCTGGGTCCCCGCAGATGTTGACTTGCCGCCAACGTATGGGGTGATATCCAGAATTCCAGGCTTAGGTGTTGGAAGCAAGGAGGACATGGAGGTTACTCTCAATTAATTTATATTTAGGATTGAATGGGAACGGCGTAAGCCCCCAAAATAACTGTTTTAATGACACTATCACCGACCATTTCGGTGAATTTGGTCAATTGTTCATCCCCGTTAGCGATGAAATGTGGGACTTGGAATAGATGCAACCAATCCCCTTCTTCAACAGCTGGTGAGCGGGAATCCACGCAATGGCCGTTTAGACCCGATTTTTCCAGATACTCATTAAGGCGGGCCCGGCTCACTTCATTTTCAGTCATGACAACAAATAGACTGATGTCATTGCCAGATGCTTCTGGCTCGGCTTGACCGATAACTAAGGCATTCAAATCTTCAAAAGACCCGGATGAGTTTTGAACGAAAGGCAGCGCTGCCAAAATTTTAGGAACAGTGTCGCCGCCTTGTGCCAAATGCTCCCACCAAGTGTCCCGTTCAATATTCATCCATGGCATAACGCCAAGTTTAGACGGATCAGCAGAAACTTCACGTAAAACAACTGTTGGAGATTTGTGTAATGTCATGGGGGTCGCCCCACCGAAGTGGCTACGGGCAAGGTCCCAATAGCCCACTGACTTTTCAGGGGCTGTAATTGAAACTGACATGGGTTTTTGCATACGACAAACAGCGGCGATAATTTCTCGCCAAATGTTGGCCACAACCACATCCGGTAAATCGCTGGAATGGCGTTCCAAAATACGGCGCATAACGTTCGCTTCGCGGCCCGGCCGAAATGCCAAAGCAGCGCCGTCATCTTCTTTGGCTGCAGCGATATCTTTTACGATCTCAATTCTCTGTTCGAGAATATTCAGCAATTCCGTATCAAGGCGATCAATTTCAGACCGAAGCGTTTCAAGTTTTTTATTCGTTTTTTTCACGTTTCATTCCTGAAATACGGTACCAAATGGTAGAAAAGTCCAGCAAGAGCCAAAATCAAGATCCAAAACCAAAGAAATCATTGACAGATATTGCTCCTCGGCTCTAGCTATCAGCAAAATAGACGAAAACAAAGATTTTTTTGACCCTAGAATGTGAAAAGAGCCAGAGCCGTGTCAATTATCCCGCCAGAATCGAACCACCATTCCGTGATATTGGGGAAAGATAAACCCATGCCATTGGATTGCGGTGCGATGATGAGTGACATTACCATGGCCTACAACACCTATGGAACACTGAATGCTGACCATAGCAATGCCGTTCTCGTTTGCCATGCCTTGACCGGAGATCAACACGCAGCGAGCAGGCAACCTCTCACCGGTAAAGATGGCTGGTGGAGCGTAATGATCGGCCCCGGTAAAGTTCTGGATACAGACAAGTATTTTGTTGTCTGCTCCAACATTCTTGGTGGCTGCATGGGGACTGTGGGGCCCAAGGATATCAACCCTGAAACGGGGGAGGCCTATGGTCTAGACTTTCCAATCATCACCATCGCTGACATGGTTCGCACCCAGGCGCTACTGCAAGATTACCTTGAAATTCCAAGTTGGTTTTCTGTCGTGGGCGGATCTATGGGGGGTATGCAAGTTCTGCAATGGGCAAGTGCATACCCTGAGCGTTGTTTCAGTGCTATTCCCATCGCGACAGCGGCAAAACATTCGGCACAAAACATCGCCTTTCATGAGGTTGGTCGCCAAGCTGTTATGGCCGATCCGGAATGGCACGGCGGTAAATATCTAGAGCAGGGTAAAAATCCGCGCGCCGGACTGGCAGTCGCCCGTATGGCAGCCCATGTGACATATTTATCCGAATCAGCCTTGCACCGAAAATTTGGGCGTAATTTGCAAGACCGAGATGACTTAACTTACGGGTTTGATGCAGAATTTCAGGTAGAAAGCTATTTGCGGTACCAAGGCATCAATTTTGTCGATCGTTTTGATGCCAACTCCTACCTGTATGTAACCCGGGCAATGGATTATTTTGATCTGGCGAGCGATCATGGTGGATCATTACCAGCCGCATTTGAGGGGACACCGACACGTTTCTGCGTTGTGTCCTTCTCCAGTGACTGGTTATTCCCAACCACCGAAAGTAAAGATGTTGTCCGCGCACTTATTGCGGCAGCGGCAAATGTCAGCTTTGTTGAGATCGAAACAGACAAAGGCCATGACGCCTTTCTTTTGGATACACCTGAAATGCTTCAAACTATTGGCGGATTTTTAGCAGCTACTGCAAAAAGTAGAGGGCTAACCCAATGATCAAAAATACAACTCTCACTCGCCCGCAAGATATTCGTGTGGACTTGCAACTTATTGCAGAAATGGTTGAGCCCGGAAGTCGGGTTCTCGACGTGGGCTGCGCCGACGGCACACTTTTAAGCCACCTCATTTCCACGAAAGACGTTGATGGACGTGGTATCGAACTAAGCCAAGCCGGCGTAAATTCCTGCGTCGCCAAGGGGCTGTCCATTGTACAAGGCGATGCTGACACAGATTTGACAGACTATCCTAATAAGGGCTTTGACTACGCGATTTTAAGCCAAACCTTGCAAGCAACGCATCGGCCCAAATTGGTCATGGAACAATTGCTTCGCGTTGGGAAAAAAGCAGTCGTTTCTTTTCCAAATTTTGCCTTTTGGCGCTGTCGTTGGTATCTGGCAGTTAATGGCCGTATGCCCATGACCAGTTCGCTTGATTATGCGTGGCACGAAACACCCAACATTCACTTTTGCACCTTGCGGGATTTCACAGTTCTGTGTGACGAACTGGGTATCAAACTTGAAAAATCCATCATTGTCGGCAGTGATGGTCGCGTTCTGGATTACGATATCAACAGTCGCAGAGCGAATTTTTTCGCTGCGCAATGTGTGTTCTTATTGTCCGATAAATAATTATTTGTTCCGGAAGCGGTTCAATTTTTCTGCTCCCGTCGTGCTCGCCCCAATGGGCCGGGCCGCAGGGGCAATCAACGGGCGTAGTCTTTTCCGCTTTTGAGGTACTTCTGGTATGGCGTAAATTTGTTTTTCCGCCTCGATAAACCTGACACCGCTAAACCGCGGCCACCATTTTTCGCCCATATTCTCGACGAACTGCGATAGCCTTAGGTTAAATCGCGTCCCACTTGGCGGGAAATATAAAGCCCCGTGCACATCTCCGTACGTAAACATATTGTCTCGTAAAACTTGACGAAGCTGCCGATCTGAATAGGAATAACCGTACCCAAAAGGTGTATTTTCAAGCCGTGCCCAAAGCCCTCGCCGAGCGGGGACAACTACAAGTAATTTTCCGCTTGAGGTTAGAATACGCCAAACCTCTTGCAAGACATCATCTGCCGCCCGCGTATTCTCCAAGCCATGAACAAGGATCACCCGGTCGATTGAATTATCAGGGAGCGGTAATCCAGCCTCGTCCGCAAGTCCCACGAGGCTCGGGCCGCCATGGGGCCATTGAATAACCCCCTGCTGCGCTGGCATCAAAGCGATGGTTCGCTCTGTCTCGTTTCTAAAGGGGTATAGATACGGCGTCGCATATCCCAACCCCAACAGCCGGAAATTTGAAATATCCGGCCATATGTGACGGATTTTACGCACAAGCGCTTTTCTCACAACAACGCCAAGGCGGGTATGGTAGAATTTTCTTAAATCAATGACATCGGGTCGCATCATGGTAGTATACTGCCTAGCATGGAATAATTCTTACAATAGAAGTCTGAAGCCAATGAGCAAACTGGAAATTCATCAAATCCCTGTTCTAAATGATAATTATCTATATCTGATTAAGGATCCAGATAGTGATGCGGTTGCAATTGTCGACCCCGCCGAAGCCGATCCGGTGCTTGCAAAGCTCGACGAGTTGGGCTGGAAATTGACTCATATTCTCAACACCCACCATCACTGGGATCACACTGGAGCAAATCTCGAACTCAAAGAAAAGACCGGCTGCACCATCGTGGGCTCCGCCTATGATGTGGCGCGGATACCGGGCATTGATATTGAGGTCTCTGAAGACCAGCCGTACATGTTTGGCTCACAAAAGGCACAAATTTTCGAAGTTTCCGGCCATACAAATGGTCACATTGCCTATTGGTTTGAAGGCTCTGACGCGTTGTTCTGCGGCGATACATTGTTTGCCCTTGGATGTGGAAGGTTGTTTGAAGGAACGCCGGCAAAAATGTGGGAAAGTCTTCAGAAATTAAGGATTTTACCGGATCCTACAAAAATTTATTGCGCCCATGAATATACTGAGGCCAACGCCAATTTTGCCCTTACCATTGAGCCGCAAAATTCTGATCTTAAAAAACGCTTCGATGAAATTCTCAAATTACGCGCTGCAAACAAACCAACAGTCCCCTCCACAATTGGCGATGAGAAAGCCACTAACCCTTTTTTGCGCCCTGACGTTACTGACATTCAAAAAAACCTTCAAATGCAAGGGGCCGATGTGGCCGACGTATTTGCAGAGATTAGAGCCCGGAAAGACTCCTTTTAAAAACACCTACACAATAAAACGGATGATTACATGAAATACCTGCATACGATGGTACGCGTAAAAGATTTGGACGCGAGTATGAATTTCTATTGCAAATGCTTAGGTCTCAAAGAGGTTCGGCGGAAAGATATAGAAGCGGGCCGCTTTTCACTCATCTTTCTAGCACCAGAAGGGCAGGAAGATGCCCAAGTTGAACTCACTCATAATTGGGATCCTGAAGACTACGACGAAGGCCGCAATTTTGGCCACTTGGCGTATGAAGTGGATGATATCTACGCTGTTTGCCAACACATGATGGACAATGGGGTGACGATTAATCGCCCGCCACGGGATGGCCGCATGGCATTCGTCCGCTCACCTGACAATATATCTGTGGAACTTTTGCAAAAAGGCGAAGCACTTGCCCCCGCCGCTCCGTGGGCGGACATGGAAAACACCGGAAAATGGTAGTTTAATGTGAGGGGAGCGATTTAACTTTTGCTCCCCATCATGTCTTTGAAAATATTCAACGATCCTATGGCCGCGCCAATTGTGATTAACCCACATCCAACCAGCAACGCCCAACTAATAGCGGTATCGGCAAAGACCAAAAGCAGGAGTGTCGATAAAAGCGGCGAAATGTAGGACAGAACACCAAGCCCTTGAATATCACCGCGCTTAACACCCAAATCCCACAAGAAAAATGCGGCGCCTACTGGCCCTAGACCTAGCCCAATAACAGCCAGCCATTCACCCGCAGTACCCGGTAAAACAGTTTCTTCAAAAGCCAGATGGCAAACCAGTGACAACACAGCCGTCACCCCACAAAAAACACCAACCACATCAGTGGAAACATCCGCAAATTTCCGACTCAGAACCGAATAGCTGGACCAGATAAAAGCACAGGCAATTGCGGCCAGATATCCATTAATGTAGTCAGGTTGGATGGATAATGCCTCTCCCTTCGTGATGAGCAAGCCAGCGCCTAGCAGACTGATTAAGGCCCCAACAACATGAAACCAAAAAAGCCTTTCTCCCGGCAAGAAAGCCGAGAAAAGGACGATTAGCAGCGGCCATAAATAGGCAATCAGGCCTGCTTCTGCTGCAGGTGCAGATTTCAGCGCCATAAAATAGAAGAAATGATATCCAAACAATCCTCCAACACCCAGCAGCCATAATGCTGGTGGTAGCTTAATAAGGTTGAGAATATCATCACCTGCCACAATCCACTTGATCACCACAGCTGAAAACGCGATAGCAAAACTCATAGCGGTTAATTGAAACGGGGGAATGTCACCTGTAAAAACGGTGAATAAGGCGAGTAATGCCCAAAGCAAAATTGCGACAAAGCCGCACAAAGTCGCTTGTAATCTAGAAAGAGGTTTGCTCAATTTTGCTATCCTTCAGGTCATTTCTAAGTTCGACAGCAAACATATAGGGAGCCAGAGACGTAGAAAAGCGAAAAGGCATGCGTCCAAGGGAGAAAACATGCCTTTTCATAAGTTGGTTTGACAGGAACCAACCTAGTACATGTGTTGTCCGCCATTGATTGACAATGTAGATCCAGTTACAAAACCGGCATCATCAGCAACCAAGAAACAAACACCACGCGCGATTTCACTGGCTTGGCCAAGACGGCCAACTGGTATTTTCGCGACAATTTTTTCAAGAACCGCCGGGGGAACAGCAGCAACCATTTCGGTATCAATATAACCCGGAGCAATGGCGTTTACCGTAATCCCTTGGCCCGCGCCCTCCTGTGCCATTGCTTTTGTAAACCCGTGGATACCGGATTTAGCCGCGGCATAGTTCACCTGACCGTATTGACCAGCCTGACCATTAATTGAGCCAATATTGACCACACGACCAAATTTTGCTTCCCGCATGCCCTCAATAGTCGCTCGGCACATGTTGAAACAAGAGCCCAAGTTTGTATCAATGACTGATTGCCATTTTAGTGGATCCATACGGTGCAAAGTACCGTCGCGAGTAATTCCCGCATTATTGACGACGATGGCGACAGATCCCAAGTCTTCATTCACTTGTGCAACGCCTTGCATACAAGCGTCGTAGTCAGAAACATCCCATTTATACGTCCGAATACCGGTTCTCTCGGAAAATTCTTTCGCTTTGGCATCGTCACCACCATACGCGGCAGCAACAGTATAACCTTTGTCGTTCAACATTATGGAAATGGCTTCACCAATTCCGCGCGTCCCACCTGTTACAATTGCAACTCTTCCCATTTCGTTTGATCCTTGATCTGAGTTTTAGTTTATCTTTCTACACACATCGCAATACCCATGCCGCCACCGATACACAGCGTGGCAAGCCCTTTTTTCGCGTCCCGTTTTTGCATTTCATGCAAAAGGGTTACGAGAATTCTTGCGCCAGAAGCGCCAATTGGATGTCCAATGGCAATTGCGCCGCCATTGACATTCACTTTATCTGTATCCCATCCGAGATCTTTATTGACGGCGCAAGCCTGCGCTGCGAAGGCTTCGTTCGCCTCAACAAGATCCAAGTCGTCTGTTGTCCAGCCAGCTTTTTCCAATGCCAGGCGGCTTGCAGGAATTGGCCCAGAGCCCATAATCGATGGATCAACACCTACTTGCGCCCAAGACACCACGCGTGCAAGCGGCTTCAAACCACGTTTCGCTGCTTCATCTGCAGACATCATCACCACCGCTGCAGCGCCGTCATTAATACCAGATGCATTCCCTGCAGTGACACTTCCTCCGTCTTTTTGAAAAGCTGTGCGCAAACCAGACAATTTTTCAAAAGTAGTTCCGCCGCGAATATATTCATCTTCGCTAACGATAGTTTCGCCTTTACGGGTTTTAATCGTAACCGGAACGATTTCGTCCTTGAACCGGCCTTCAGCTTGGGCAGCGGCCGCTTTTGCTTGCGACGCGGCTGCAAACTGATCTTGTTGCTCACGTGTAATCTGCCATTTAGCAGCTACATTTTCCGCTGTATTACCCATGTGGTAGCCATAAAACGCATCCATAAGGCCGTCGGTCAGCATTGTGTCGGTGAATTCCAAGCTTCCCATTTTCTGGCCATCTCGCAGATGGGCACAATGTGGGGCTTGGCTCATGCTTTCCTGGCCGCCAGCCACAACAACACTGCTATCACCGTTCAAAACTGCCTGAAAGCCAAGCGCTACTGCCCGCAAACCTGATCCACAAAGCTGATTAACGCCCCACGCCGGAACCTCTACAGGAAGATCAGCGCCCATTGCGGCTTGCCGTGCTGGATTCTGTCCTTCGCCTGCTGTCAAAATCTGACCCAGAATAACTTCTGATACGTCTGCACCATCAGTTTTTGAGCGACTTAGGGCTTCGCGGATCACCACTTCACCCAATTTGTGAGCAGGAAGACTGGACAGTCCACCGCTAAATGAGCCAACCGGTGTACGTACTGCACTTGTAATAACAACTTCCATTTAGGACCTCTTTTCTGGCGATAACTAATTAAACTTCAAATTACACCTCAAACACGTAACTATCGGAAGAATTTGTATCTTATTACGAAATAACCTTAAAAATTCGCAGATGCAACATTTTTTTGTGCATGCGCAACAAAATATACTACTAAGGAGAAACCCATTTCAATACTTTTACCCACAAATCCTTTTTGGCTGTGGATCCCACGATCATTCCAATATGCCCAGAAGACGGGGTCATGAGTGTGGCGTTTGGTATTATATCGGCCAAAGCCCTTGCGGATTCTGGCGGGACTATTCGGTCTGATTTTGGCACAACAATCATTGAGGGAATAGTAATATTATGAGGCTGAACTAACTTTTCCCCAACCCGCCAATTCCCAAGAGCTGGAGAATTCTCGCCATACCAATCAACAAAGCAAGTATGGGCCGCCTTTCTAACCAGGGGAACGCCATCATTCAGCCAATCCTCTAGCGCCACAAAGGTTTCAGCGCGTTTACTTGATTGCACCATTTGGTCGAACAAGGTGAATTTATTTAGACACAAGTTAGGATCGAGGCATGCAAAAAACGACTGGATCAAGTCAACTGGCATCACCCCAAGGGACTGCAATATAGAATCCCAACCCGTTGGATTACCAAGAATAGCTTTCGCACTTTGCCCCAGTCCCTTATGGAAATCCCAAGGGGCCGCAATGGTAATTAAACTGGAAAGTTTGTCTTGTTTAAGTTCTGCAAGGGCCGTGGCTAATGTACCCCCCATACAGTATCCGGCCAAATGTACGGGTGCCTTCGGAAATCTGTCCAAAACTGAATCCAACGCTGGCACTAATATATTCAGGATGTAATCATCGAGCCCATATTCGTTTTCAACTTCGCTAGGGACGCCCCAATCGACGACAATTGGACGGACACCACCCTCCACAAGGCCCGCAACAAAACTGTTATCTGGCATCAAATCCAGAATATAAAATTTGTTCACCAAAGAAGGGACGAGGAATATTATCGGCGCTGAGTTGGGAAGACCTACCCCATAGTCATAAAGACTAACGGACCCCTTAGACCATAATGTCGGGAGCACAGGCATATGACGAAGATATGGGTGACTTTGATATTTCTCAATACCTGACAACATGTGAGTGAGTGCGCTTTGACCTTCCACCCCGAGTGCCGCGATTAAGTCGGCTGGCGCAAACTGCTGCATATCAGCTTGAATTTTGGCCGCCTCTTCTTGCAACTCAGGAAGCCACGCGAGTGCACCTTCTTTTGCAAGGCCAATAGCCCCCATGGAGCTACCAAAACTCAAACTTGAAAGAGAAAGATGTAATCCAAGTGGTCTCGGTCCAGATCGTTTGCCCGCAAGCGCCGCCTCCTCCGTCATTGGTCTTCACCGACACCATGATCATCTTCAAGGATAGGATCATGGCTATTATCTTGTAATGATTCTGATTTGAGCCGCTCTGCGATGAATTTGCTTTGCTCGATAAGCTCTGCTGCCCCTTGCTCCGGGGATTGGGCCAAAAGGGTAACTTGGCGCTGCCACAATCGGAAGAACGCATTTACAGTGGTTTCTATGTCAGGCTTTTCAGACATACTCTTATTATAGCCCCTCTGTTCACGCCAAACCAACAGTCCATTTCAGATCGCATACAGGATTATCATTGCCAAATCAAAAACTGCATTGCACAATAACTCTTTGCAGCGCAGCAATAACAGGGATTGTATAAACTTGGCAGATAAAAAATCGGAAAATAATGGCCCTATCGTTATTAAGAAATATGCGAACCGTCGTCTTTACAATACGTCGACTTCATCTTACGTAACTCTTGATCACTTAAGCCAAATGGTTAAAAAAGGCATTGAATTTGTTGTCTTTGATGCAAAATCCAACGATGACATTACCCGATCTGTGCTGACCCAAATTATTTTCGAAGAAGAGGCCAAAGGCCAAAATCTGCTGCCGATCAACTTCCTGCGCCAACTGATCAGCTACTATGGCGACAGCCTGCAAACTGTCGTCCCTGATTATCTGGATATGTCCATGCGGTCATTCTCAAGTAATCAAGACCAAATGCGCGAAGCGATCCCGGAAAATATAGTAGATAATCCCCTCTTTACGCAATTTGAGGAAATGGGCAAACAAAACATGGCCATGTTCAGTCAGGCTATGAAAATGTTCAGCCCTCCTTCGTTCGGGGAGACTGAGCCCACTAAAACACCCGAATCAACGCCTTCAGCGCCGCAAGACAATCAAAATGAAACAACAGAAATGATGAAAGAACTTAAAGACCAACTCGCGCAAATGCAGGAGCGAATGGATAAATTAAGTAAAGATTAACCAAACCGTTGAACTTATCGCGAGTTATCTTGTATAGACGGCAAGAACTCATATTTAAAATAAGTAAAGTTAATATGTGAACTTGATTGGTAACTTCTTGTTAACCTATATTTCACACAGTTAACCTATAGTCGCGTCTTATCCCCAGAAAATCTGGGGTTCTGGTTTACGATTAACCGCGTTGAATTTTAGTGTTCATCTTAACAAAGCAGGTTAATGTCATCCGATGGAGCTTACTCGTTCCAACCCATATCCGGTACTGCCTCTAAATCCTGACGCCTTGCGCCAGGCAGAAGCTCAGGCTTATGTAGAGCAGAAGCTACAAGAGTTGCGACAGGCCGATAACCGCCGAATTGAAGGTAGTGATCAGCAGAATGTCTCAACCCGTAAGCGTGCGTCAGCTTTATTTCTGGACGACACAAAAAACCCTAACGTTCAAATTGTCCTGCAACAAAGCCGCCAACCTGCTGCGAAAACGCTCTCACGGCCAGAAGCCCTTCCTTTTGGCGAAGCGTCCAGCGCTTTTCTAGCCCAACAACTTGCGCAAGAAACCAATCTGGAGCTCACCTCCGAGACAACGTTCCAATCGGTAAATAGGAGATCATTTGAAGATGCCAGTGATGCCTATACGGACACGCGTAATCTCACCGTAAGCATTCTGGGCCTGCAAGGCTTCAGAGAACGCAGAGCGTAAAGTAGACTTAAGCGGGTTTTAGAGTTTCAACGTCAATCGACCTTAAATCCGGCAAGTAGCAAGCCCACGCTTTTCCAAATATTGCTGATGATAATCTTCCGCTTCATAAAAATCAGCTGCAGATGAAATCTCAGTCACAATTGGCGCAGAAAAAACACGGGCATTTTCCAAATCCAATTTGGATTTTTCTGCCGCAATTTTTTGCGTCTCCGTTTTATAAAAAATGGCTGAACGGTATTGGGTACCCACATCAGGTCCCTGACGGTTCATTGTAGTGGGGTTATGGCTTTCCCAAAACACGGCAAGCAGTTGTTCGTAACTGATGGCGGCGGGATTAAAACGAACAGCCACGACTTCGGCATGCATGGTATCTCCGCGGCATATCTGCTCGTACGTTGGATACGTCGTGGTTCCGCCTTGATAGCCAACCGCCGTAGAAAGGACGCCATGGGCTTGCCTAAATGCGGCTTCTACGCCCCAAAAGCATCCCGCTGCAAAATATGCAATTTCAGATGTTGATGCCATTTTTCGTTTTCATCCTCTGGTTAAAGCTCGTTAAAATGTTGCCCCTGTTATCAGATAAGATGAAGTTTAAAAGCATGCAAGTGTTACTGCCACAACAATCTTGCTATTGGCACCACATAACTTCTATTATTCCACCAACTCAGGTACCAATACGAAATTCGGCCCACCTATGAAAAATGCTTACCTCGCTAATTTGTCTCTCAATACTGGAAGCAGCTCCCCTCTTCACAAGCAGCTTTTCCTGAAACTTCGTGACGCCATTTTACAAGGTGTTGTGAAGCCGGGGACAAGATTACCCTCTAGCCGTCTATTGGCAACCGACCTTGGGATCTCGCGCAATACTGTTCTGTCTGCGTTTGATCAACTCATGGCGGAGGGATATATCACGAGCCGAGTTGGGGCCGGTTCCTACATTTCAGATCATCTTCCAGATGAGCTTTTGCAAAGAGAAAAAACGAATAACAAACAAATCCTTAAAGATCGGAACATTCCCCTGTCTCGGCAAGCAGAAGCCCTTCGCCATACGGGCGCAGTGAAACTTTATCATCAAGGGTACTTTTCTCCTGGAAAGCCGGAAACGGACTTATTTCCGTTTGAAGATTGGGCCAGATTACTGGGACGCCACTGGCGCAATCCCAAAGTTGAGTATTTAAGCGGAAATCCCATTGGCGGCGCCACAGTCCTTCGGGAAGCATTGGCCGAACATTTGGGACAGACGCGGGCTGTCAATTGCACACCTGAGCAGGTCATTGTCTTATCAGGGTCCCAACAAGCCATTCATCTGGTGATCAAGGCGTTTGCCGAGATTGGGGATCCCATTTTGATGGAAGATCCGGGCTACCCTGGAACTCGAAACTCAATCTTGGCGGCTGGTGCCCACCCAATCCCAGTTCCAGTTGATGACGAAGGGTTCAGACTTGATGAAGCCTTAAAACTGGCACCAAATGCGCGCCTCGCCTGCCTCTCTCCCTCTCACCAATACCCCCTTGGCCCGACTATGTCGCTTCGCCGTCGGTTAGATTTACTGGAATGGGCAAAAACCAACGACCGGTTTCTTCTGGAAGATGATTACGACAGTGAATATCGCTACACCGGCAGGCCTATTTCATCGCTGCAGGGTTTGGATACTGATAACCGTGTTCTTTATGTTGGCTCCATGAGCAAGGTGATGTTTTCAGGGCTTAGAATTGGCTATCTAGTGGTTCCTGAAGACCTCGTGGATATCTTCTTGGCTTTGCGCCGTGATATTGACGGGCATTCACCGGCAGTTGCCGAAGCCGCCCTTGCAGAGTTTATCTCTGAAGGATATTTATCTGCGCATATCCGGCGTATGCGGCTGCTCTATCAAAGGCGCCAGGCTTGTTTACTGTCGCTACTATTGGAAAAATGCGGAGATTACTTAACCATTGATGCCCAAGAATGTGGCATGCATCTGGTCGCCTATTTGACACCCACTCTCTCCGATAAAAAAGTTGAAGCGGTGTGCCGAAAAAATGGGTTGCTCCTGCGAGCGCTTTCAAGCTTCTATGAAGGTGCGAACCTTCGAAATGCTTTGATTATTGGCTTCGCCGGAACGCCAGAGACAAAGATGCCTCAATTAGTAGATAAACTTGCCAAAATTTTAAAACAAGCTGGAGATGATAATGATGGTTAGACGGCTTTTAACACTTACCGTTCTGATGATTGCATTTTTAAATTCAGCTTCGGCGGCGCTATCAGATACTGCCCTCGCTATGCACGGCGGCGCAAAATATCAAAACAATTACCCGCATTTTGATTACACTGAACCCACAGCAGGTCAAGGGGGGCACTTAAGGCTTCCAGCCATCGGAACATTTAATAGCCTCAATCCATTTCTGGTGCGCGGACTTCCAGCCCAAGGCCTCCGCCTTGTATATCAATCTCTGCTCAGCCGCGCACAAGACGAGCCGTTCACTCTTTATGCAAATCTCGCAAGCCATTTTGATATTACGCCAGACCGCCGCTCAATCACCTATTATTTAGACAAACAGGCTCGGTTTTCAAATGGAGATCCACTGACTCCTCAGGATGTTTTATTCACTTACGAAACACTCCGCACAAAAGGGCGGCCAAATCACCGTCAATATTACGGGGAAGTTGAAAAAGCTGAAATCATTAGCCCAGAAGCCATCCGGTTTACCTTTACCGAAACCGCTGGCCGGGAACTGCCCCTTATCCTCAGTTTAATGCCCATCATGTCAAAAAAATACTTCACCGAGCATACCTTCAAAGAAACCAGTTTGGAGCCTCCTGTTGGGACTGGACCTTATCGGATTACATCGTTGGAGCCCGGCCGATATATTACCTACGAAAGGATACAAGATTATTGGGGGGAAGGTCGCCCACAATACGCTGGCCGGCATAATTTTCATAAAATCACCTTTGAATATTTTCGGGATCAAGACATCGCGTTTGAAGCATTACTAGCTGGAGAAGTTGATGTTTTCTTTGAAAGTGATCCGTCGAAATGGGCCAACAAAGAGCGTTTAGCGGATAAACCAATTATTAAAACAACCCTTGATTTTCAGCTACCAGCCCCCTTGCAAGCCCTCGCGTTTAATACACGAAAGCCCTATTTCGAAGATCTAGATGTCCGAAAGGCCATTGGCCTTGTTTATGATTTCAACTGGGTTAATAAAAACCTCCTACATGGTCTCTATAAAAGAACTGAAAGTTACTTTGACGGATCGATGCTTGCGGCAACAGGTTTGCCAAATGGAGCAGAGCTTGCACTGCTCCAGCCGTTTAAGGACGAGCTTCCATCAGATCTTTTTGATCATCCTTTCACCCTTTCCAAAACTGATGGTTCGGGCCGCAACCGCAAACAGCTTAAAGAGGCTAGAGCCCTTTTGAAGAAATCAGGATGGGTCGCATCAAGCGAAGGCCTTCGCCATAAAGACACCGGTGCAAACTTCAATTTTGAAATTCTGCTCGGTGATCGTCAATATTTGAAGTTGCTCTCTGCATTTCAAGCTAATCTCAAGAAACTGGGGATTAACGTCAATATGAGGGTGGTTGATAGCGCCAATTATCAGAACCGCATCAACAACTATGAATTTGACATGATCGTTGTGGAGTGGGGGCAAAGTCTGTCTCCCGGAAACGAACAGGCCTTTTATTGGAGTAGTACTGCGGGGACGACCCCCGGAAGCCGGAACTATCCGGGCATAAACCTGAAATCCGTTGATTTCCTTGTTCATAAAATTGCGACTGCGATAACCCGAACTGACCTTGAAACAGCAACGCGTGCCCTTGATCGGATATTGCTTTGGAATAACTACTCAATTCCGCTGCAGCATACCAATCAACAATGGCTTTATCACTGGCCCCGTATTTCATTGCCCAAAGAAACCTCCTTTTATGGAACTTCATTAGATGTTTGGTGGGACGGAACAGTTGACGCGGCCCGTAAGAAAACGCAATAAATGATCTCTTAATATTTCCACAGTTGGATTATCTCTATGCTCGCATTGTTATCACCTGCTAAAAAACTGGACTTTGACCGGACAGATACGCCAGAAACTTATACAAATCTGGTGCTTCAAGCCGATACAGCGGAGCTTTTAACAACAGCTCGCAAGCAAACTGCCAATGATTTACAAAACCTAATGAAAATCAGTGATGATTTGAGCGAGTTAAACTACCAGCGCTTTCAAGCCATGACATTCCCGTTCACTCAAGAGAATGCGAAACAAGCAGGATTTGCCTTTAACGGTGATACCTATACTGGACTTGATATCACAACATTAAACGCCTCTGATCTTTCCTATGCCCAAGATCACGTGCGCATATTGTCAGGCTTATATGGTCTTGTTCGGCCATTGGATTTAATCCAGCCTTACCGCCTCGAAATGGGAACCCGCATGAAAAACACGCGCGGTGCAAACCTGTATGAATTTTGGGGAAGCAAACTTGCTGATGCTATTAATGATCAACTTGAATCCCACGCCAATAAAACCGTCATCAACGTAGCGTCAAATGAGTATTTTAAAGCTGTAAAGAAAAAGCAGCTTAACCACCCGGTTGTCACACCGGTTTTTAAGGAAATTAAGGGCGACGTTGCCAAGATGATTGGCTTTTCTGCAAAACGTGCTCGTGGCATGATGGCAAGATATATCAGCCAAAACCGCATTGATACGCCTGAGGGGATCAAAGATTTTAACTCAGCGGGTTACAGTTTTCAGCCATCCCATTCAAATGAAACTGAATATCATTTTTATAGAACCGTTAGCTAAAGCGAGCTTTATCTCGGTTTTTCCAAATCTCTGCCGCGCGGCTATCAAGTTCGTCTGTGGTGAGGTCCGGCATTTTCATTTTCAGTGCCACTGATAACGTCCCAATGATCCCAAACTCTGGCACAGGCAGATCAAGACGGCCTTCCCACATTTTCAGTAGCTGAGTGGGCGCCAAATCTTCCTCTCGCCATTTATAAGTATTGTCCGATGTCAGCGCGGGCCATGTGATCTCGCTGGCTTCGGTATCGTGCAAGACATCAATGCGGGCGGGTTTCATGGGATTACGCATAACCTCGCCTCCGCCGCCTTTAAATATCATGGCATTTTTCTGGCCGAGCAGCTTCGCCGTTTGTAAATGGCTATCTTTGTAAGGCGGATGGAAAACACCCTGCATTTGGCAATCGGCGTCCATTGGATTAAGAGCCCGCGCGAACGTGTTCACTGCCGTGCGCACACCTAGTAATGGCCGTAAATCAAATAATTTCTGCAACGGATTACAAAAATGCTCCAATCCAACATAAACGAGGTTCTCGCTTTGTAGGAGTTTGCCCGCCTCTTGTAACGAGGTGGCTTGAGAGATCCCAAAAACATCGAGTGCAGGCCGCGTGGGTGCAAAGCCCTCTAAATTTCCTTCAATGCCATGCATCAAGATTTTATAGCCCTGATCAGCAAGCAAAATAGCAGCGAGAATAAACCAAGGTTGTTGACGATGCCGATCTGCGTAAGATGGCCAATCGTAATCAGGACGTGTTTCCGGCAGTTCACTTTGAAAGGACTTCTTTGCGGCGGCAGTCATCCCCGCGAACTCAGGGCCGCTTTCGCCTTTTCGCCGCAGCAGTAGCAAAAAAGCACCCAGTTGTAACGGATCAACCTGATCGTTCAAGATCATATCCATAGCGTCCCGCGCTTCATCAAAAGTGAGATCGCGCCACATATTTGGGCCCTTACCGATGGCCTTAACATATTGTGCAAATGGATGATCTATTGTCATAATTTTCTAATCCGCAGAAACTTTCAAGATCACAGGTTTAGGGAATATTATTCCGCTTCGCAAGCATCCGTTACCGAAACCGTTCCAACAACCGTTTCAAATATTGCTTTTCGAGCGTAGGTCTATTGGGGTCAGCCAAGCGGCGCCTGACCTCCTCCATAATCATTTTCGGTGTTGATTTACTAATCAAGTCGTGGTCTGAATTTTGAAGGGCCTTTCCATTACTTTGAGACAAGGGTCTGCCCAATGGATCTCTATCCACATCAGACCCGAATTGCCCCATACCTTGGCCCGACTGCCCTTGCATAAACTGCTGCACAATATTTTGAGATCCTTGACGAAGCTGCTCCATCACTTGCTTTTGAAAGGCTTCTGCGGCTTTGGGCTGCTGAAGCTCAAGGGCTTGTCGTGCCGCATTCATTGCCCGTTCTGCCTTGCCAAAACTGTCAGGAATAGTATCGCCCAAGCCAAGCTCCCCCATTATATCCCCCAGCATTTGACGAAGCGCTTCCTGCTGGGCACTCAAGCCCCTAAAAACCTTGCCATCATTTTTATCAGATGTTTTCCCGCTCGGCTCCAGCCGCTGGGATGACTTCAGGGTCTCATCCATAAGCTGTTGCTGGCCGCCCATCACTTTATCCAAATCATCCAACAACTTTTGACCTGCCGTTTGCTCCGCCGAGGGGGCAGCGTTTGCGGCTTGCAAGTTCTCCATGATGTCTTGGAGTTGACGCAACAAGTCACGTGCCTCCGCACGGGCTCCGGATCTAGCCAGCTCATCTAGTTTATCTAGTAAATTATTCAAATCTTCTGATTGTAACTGTTGACCATTGGTGATTGAGGGCAATTGATCTTGTGGCTTGCTTTGTTCTTTTGAAAGCTCCGCCAAGAATTCCTGCATGGCATCCTTTAAATTCTCCACAAGCCGTTTAATCTCTGCGTCTTCTGCGCCGTTATTCAGAGCCTCCATCAGCGCATTTTCCGCAGCTCGTAACGCCCGTTCGGCATTCACTAAATCTCCATCTTCCAGCCGAAGTGCAGCCTGCCACAGCAGCTCCGACACTTCTTCAACGCGCGTATTTAGCATATCAGAAAGCAAGATGGCCCTACTTGCAGAAACATATAGGTGGACGGTCCAATCATCATCCAATCCTCGGGGGAGAGACGACAGTGCATTCAGAACACTGGCCACACCCAGTTTATTTCGATCTGGATCCGCCACAAGGGTCTTGCGCTCCCCAATCAACACACGTGCGACTGGATGCGCGAATATTCTCTCTGGTAACGTTAGTCTAATGACTTTAGATAAACCCACTTGTCCCATCTCGTCAGTGGCTTGTATTTGCAACTCCACGGGCAAGCCAGCCCACATATGATCTGTTAAATCATGGTAACTTTTGCTTTCGCTCTTTTTGGCCCCTTGAATAAATGGCAGCTTTAAAGCCAATTGGCTCTCGGTATTATTCCTGGAAATTCGGGCCGTGAGACTATCAATTCCATAGTCGTCATGAGAGGCCGCAGTCAATTGCAACGCCCTTCGGTCTGTGACGAGGGGAAGGTCCTGCATATTTACGATGGGAGGTAAATCCGGAATGATTTGTAAATCCCAAACAGCAACGGCTTCACTGTCTTTGATTAGGCGCCAAAGTCCACCGGACAGCGCTGTAATTTCAGCGCTAAAGTTTGACTTATCCAAACTCGAAAACTCATAAACGTCAGGGCCGTTCGTTAGAACGGGAGGGTCTTCATTGCCACCACTAACCCGAACAATCAAACTACTGCCAGCTGGCACTTTAAAGACTTCTTTTTTACGGATTTCCCCTTGGTTCTCACGGGTGATCAAAAGCCGCGGCGGTAATCCCGTGTATTCGGGAGGGGATACCCAAACATCTGCTTGCACAGGTTCCAACGGCTCGAATATTTCGAAAATAAATGCTGATTTAAGCTTATCTGAAAGCCCACCGCCGCCTAAAATCACACTGGTTAATATTAGCAGTAGAACAGCAGGTCTGAGCGAGAAAAAATCACCATTGCCCAATGTTAAGTCTGGCCAAAACGCTTTAACTTTTAAGAGCGCTTGCTTTTGTTGTTGTTGATGATGTTCCCAAAGTTCGCGTGAAGTTTCATTCTCATGTAACTGGCTGCTGATTTCGGCGTCCATAGATCGCAAAGGCCGATGGGAAAGGTTATTTTTTTGTTCCAAATTTTTGAGAATTTCATTGATCTGTGGCCAATGGAAAACACGGGAAAAATGCACTAGTCCAGCCACAAGACCCAAAAGTAGCAAGATCAGAAAGACAATATGAAGAGCTGTCCCAGACCACTGCCAGAACCCAAATGCGGTAATGCTCAGAAAAACACCGATCACCCAAAATAGGGGAGCGCTCGCATTCCAGCTGCGCTCCAGAACAAGGGTGTATTTCGCCAAAAAATGTTGGCGTTTTAGACGGGCTTCCAGCTTTTTATTGCGTTTCTCCATACATCCTCAAAATTTCAAGGTGTTGGGTAACACTAAATGTTAGTCGTCATCCAACCAGCTTGGAACTGTATCCAAATCCAAAATCGCCTCTAAGCTTGGGCGCTCCCGGACAATCGCATATTGATCCCCATTTACCAGAACTTCTGGCACAAGAGGCCGTGTATTATATGTCGACGCCATAACGGCGCCATACGCTCCAGCGCTTCTAAACGCCACGAGATCTCCGGGATCCACTCGTGGTAAATCTCTTGCTTTTGCGAAAGTATCGCCGGTCTCACAAACTGGGCCAACAACGTCAGCAGGTTCGATCACCGTATCAGCAGATGGCTCTTTTATTGTGTCAATATGATGATAACCATCATACATCGCAGGACGAATGAGGTCATTCATCGCCGCATCCAGAATAACAAATTTACGCTCAGCGCCTTCTTTCACGTAAATGACTTCAGAGACAAGAACACCCGCATTCCCGACAATTAGGCGTCCCGGTTCAAATATCAACTGAACACCCATATTGCCCATAGCGTTCAAAGCAACATTCCCATAAGACGTTGGGGTCGGCGGAATTGTGCCGTCATAAGGAATTCCGAGCCCACCGCCCAGATCCACTTGCGTAATATTATGACCTTCACGTCGCAACTGAAGCACTAATTCACGTACCCGCTGAAACGCATTATCAAAAGGCTCCAAATCGGTTAATTGTGATCCGATATGAACATCAACACCTTGAATTTCAATTCCAGGAAGTTTGGCTGCGTCGGCATAAATGCGCGAGACATCTTGCCACGGCACACCGAACTTATTTTCAGCTTTTCCCGTTGAGATTTTGGCATGTGTTTTTGCATCCACATCCGGATTTACGCGAAAGGCAATTTTCGCGGTTTTTCCCATACGGGTCGCCACTTCGGACAAAACCTTAGCTTCGGGCTCTGATTCCACATTGAATTGGTGTATGCCAACGTTAAGGCCAAACTCCATCTCCCAAGGTCGTTTCCCAACACCGGAAAACACGATTTTGGATGGTGGGATTCCAGCTTCTAGAGCGCGCCGAAGCTCGCCTTCAGAAACCACATCAGCACCAGCGCCAAGACGCGCGAGTGTTTTGATTACCGCAAGATTTGAATTGGCCTTAACGGCGTAACAGACAAGCGAGTTCACGCCCTCGAAAGCCCCGGAAAAGACTTTATAATGGCGCTCTAAAGTCGCTGTAGAATAACAATAGAAGGGAGTTCCCACTTCTTCAGCTATTTTTGCAAGCGGCAAGTCTTCGGCATATAATTCACCGTTTTTATAACTGAAATGATCCATTACTCGAAATCCTGCTTATCCGCGCGGTTTTACTGTTTTATTCTGTTCGCTGTTTTTGTGATAAACGGGGTCACCTTTTTTACCGCACGCTGATAACCCGCCGGCTAGCAGCGTAAATAGTATCAAAGAAAGACCCAATTTTTTCATCACTTATTCTCCAGCCAACCGTTGTTTCCAAGATGCGACTTGCGCCCGGACATTGGACGGCGCCGTTCCGCCATAACTCACCCGACTTGCAACAGAGTTATCAACACCCAGAACTTCAAAAACTTCGTCCGTAATGCTGCTCTCAACCGTCTGCATATCTGCAAGGGTTAAATCTTCCAAACCACAGTCTTTTGTTTCTGCCAATTTAACAAGAGATCCCGTCACATGATGGGCATTTCTAAACGGCATATCTAATCTGCGAACCAACCAATCAGCAAGATCAGTTGCCGTTGTGAAGCCTGCACCAGATGCATTTTTCATCACAACCCGGTTTACGCTAATGTCGCTAATCATTCCGCTCATTGCTGCAAGGCAGAGCTGTAAATTGTCCGCAGCATCAAACACAGGTTCTTTATCTTCCTGCATGTCCTTGCCGTAAGTCATGGGCAGGCCTTTCATCATCATCAAAAGACAAGTGAAAGCGCCTGCACTTCGGCCGGCTTTACCGCGAATAAGTTCCGCAGCGTCTGGATTTTTCTTTTGCGGCATAATCGATGAGCCGGTTGAGAAACTGTCTGAGCATTCCACAAAACGAAATTGTGCACTGGACCAGATCACAATTTCTTCGGCAAGACGGGATAAATGCATTGAACAAATTGAGGCAACGCTCAAAAACTCCAGTGCGAAATCTCTGTCAGACACACCGTCCAGTGAATTTGCTGTTGGACGATCGAAACCAAGTTCTTTGGCTGTCATCTCGCGGTCGATAGGAAAAGACGTTCCGGCAAGCGCAGCTGATCCCAGCGGACATTCGTTCAAACGGGCGCGCGCATCTTTAAGCCGTGCCCGGTCGCGAGAAAACATTTCCAAATATGCCAGCATATGATGACCGAAGGTCACCGGTTGGGCAGCTTGCAAGTGCGTAAAGCCCGGCATAACCGTATCCGCTTCAGCGTCGGCTTGTCCTAACAATGCTTCTTGAAGGGCTTTTAGCTCGCCGTCCAGATGGTCCATGGTATCACGAACCCAGAGGCGCATGTCTGTTGCCACTTGGTCATTCCGCGAACGTCCTGTGTGCAATCGGCCAGCAGGGTCGCCGATGAGCTCCCGAAGACGCGCCTCCACATGCATATGGATATCTTCCAATGCAGGGTCGGTTTTGAAGTTTCCAGCTTCGATCTCACGAAGAATTGTTTGCAATCCCTCCTGAATTTTCTCGCCATCTTCTCTAGATATTATACCCTGATCCATCAACATACTTGAATGAGCCATGGATCCGGTAATATCTTGTCTGTAGAGCCGACGATCGAAATCAATGGAGGCGTTGATCCGTTCCATAATCTCTGCGGGGCCTTTGGCAAATCTGCCACCCCAAAGCTCATTTGCGCTCATGTCTTGGGCTCTCTTTATTACTATTGGACTAAATGACAATGAAAACCAAAAATTTCCGTTCAGTTTTCTTCAGTGTATTGCTTACATTTACAAGCCTTGGGGTAACAACTTCAACCGCTTTCTCTCAAAATTTGAACGATCTTCGGGTTGGAGAGATGAAAAATGTCGTTATCCACGAAAACGCAAAGCCTCTTGCTGACTTCTCATTTAAGGATGTAGAGGGGAAAACCCACCAAATATCAGATTTCAAAGGAAAAGTTGTCCTTGTTAATTTCTGGGCGACTTGGTGTGGTCCTTGCCGAGAAGAAATGCCGTCCATCGACCGTCTGCAAGGAGAAATGGCGTCAGATAACTTCACGGTTTTGGCGATTAGTCAAGATTTACAAGGAATCGAGCGAGTTAAAAAATTCCTGAACAGCTTGGATATCAAAAATTTAGCGGCGCTAAATGATAAAACCGTCAAGTCTGGCCGAGCCGCAGGTGTCTTTGGTCTTCCCGCTACTTTGCTGCTAAATAGAAATGGTCTTGAAATTGCTAGACTAGTAGGCCCTGCAGAATGGGATACGGATGAAGCCAAGAGACTAATTCAGACTGTAATTGATGGTAAATGAATGATCTCACTTATGAATTGAGGAACTTTTCGTTGCGCTCTTTCATGGATTTCATTTCCCGCTCGAACTTTTCTTTAGCCGCCAGATCTTGAGCGCTTTCAGGTTTTTTGTTTTTATGAACGGAAGCCACATAAAGCCTGACCAAGCGCTCAATTAGCAAACTGCTGAAGAAAAAGAAAATCCCTTTTGTAGCGGTCAGCATCATCAAATCTGCTGCCAGCCCAAAATCATTACTTTTGTATCCAATGCCAAAATCAAAAGCCAATAAAGCGAGCAGGCCGCCGAACCCGATTAATCCAGTGATTATTCTTCGTTTTTCAACGGACCATGGAAAGATGATTAAGCTGATAAAAATGGCAGCATTTAAAACAGATGCCCAGATTTCAGGATTAAAACTCATGTTCTACTTTCCCCATTTAGGCTTCAAGGGTGGCTAAGGCGACCTCAACCATGGGGCGCAAGCTGGCTTCGTCTTGGCGAACTTTCCCCAGAACCCGAACTCCTTGCATCACGCCGACGAAAAAAGCCGCCAGATCAGCGGCACTGCGTTTTAAGGGAATTTCCCCCGCATCTTGGCCGCGTCCGATTAGCCTTTTGAGATCATCTTCTAAAACGTCGTAATAGTCACGTAACCGTTCCGCGCATTTTTCATCATATGATGAGCGCTCAACCGTGGTGTTTGTGACAAAGCACCCTCGGTTTTCAGGATCGCCCAATACCCGGTACATAAATCCGAAAAGAAAATCATTCAGAATTTCAACTGAGTTCCCCTCACCCTGTAGGGTGGTGCCACGGCTCAGCGCACCAGTTGTATATTGATCAAGGGCTGAGAGAAAAAGCTTATGCTTATCGCCAAAAGTATCGTAAAGACTGCCCCGATTAATGCCCATACAATCCACAAGATCTTGGATAGAAGTTGCTTCATATCCACGCGCCCAAAACGCGCCCATGGCTTTCTTAAGTGCGTCTTCGCGATTAAAACATTTTGTTCTTGGCATTCGACATCCTAGACAATCTGCATACTGCAGACCTAATACTTAGCCTTTCAGGGTTTCTCTGACAAGGCCTTCAAGCCTATTTTATATGTGGGAAAGGTTAAGGACACGCCAAGTTCGTTTTTTATTCTGTTGTTACTGACCCGCTTATTATCAGAATAGAAACTCCGTGCCATAGGACTTAAATCTGCGGTTTGGAAATCCTCTAGCGGCGGCGGTGCAATTCCCAACAGTTCTGCGGCATAACTCACCACGTCCTCAGGAGGCGCAGCCATGTCATCGGAGACATTATAAATCCGACCTGAATGTGGAGCAGCCATTGAAGCAGATAGTATTTTTGCTAAATCCCCCACATGGATGCGGGAAAACACATGGTTCTTTTTTACAATTCGGTGAGCTTTACCTTTTTGCAAAGAAACCATCTGATTTCGTCCGGGACCGTATATGCCCGGAAGCCTGAAGATATGAAGCGGCAAACCATATTGTTTTGCCGCAGACCACCACTGGGCTTCCGCATCGACCCGGCGCTTACCGCGAGGACCGGAAGGGTTAAGTGGTGTTTCTTCAGTTGCCGTTGCCCCCTGCAAATCACCATAAACACCTGTGGTCGACAAATAGCCCACCCATTTTAAGTTTTTAAAGTGGGACAATTTTTCAGCCATGATATGGCAAACACAGTCGCCGGCACTTCCCGGTGGGATCGACACGAGGACATGGGTAACTGTTTCAGCCATGTCAGACAAACCACACGGCTCAGACACGCCATCGAAGCGGACCATATCTACGTTTGGCAGCAGTCTCCCTGCGGAAACGTCACTACGGGTAGTACCAAGGACAGAAATTTCTGGGTTTTGCCGAGCGACCTCAGTTGCGGTAAAGCCGAAACCAAAACACAGGAGTTGGATAGACGAGTGGTCAAGTACTGACATTCAGCCCCCTATTCTGACGTACGGCTTAAAGTCACTGTGGCAGATATCACGTGTTTTCTTGAAACTGGCATTTGAGCTGAAGATGCTTGACCGCCGCTCGAACTCACTGACATTTCCTGAACAGCCATATTTTTTGACCGCACCTGCTGCATTGGCCGCGGAAAACCACCGCCGTTATTCAGAAAATTTACAGATTTCACGTGATATTTCGCACCCGAAATAACTTTACTCAATCGGTCAGCCTCCAGTGCAGCATCCGCATATATTTTGGCTCTAAGATCAGTCATCAAGCTGTTGGTTTCCACCAATGTAGGCGAGAAATCCACATGACCAACGCTCACTTTAAAGCCACCGCGACTTGCCGTCGCTGCCCGGTCCCGCAGAGCCGGTATAGCTTCTTCAGAGACACGTGCTTTTGCAGATACATACCAGCGGTTTAAGCCCGTATTATCTTTATTCACCCGTGTTGATGTTATGTACCAACCCGCAATTGGTGCCAGTTTTTCCAGCGATGCTTTGATCTGCGTTTTAAGTTCAGAAGCTGTTTCTTTTTGCTGCGTAATATTAAAAAATACATCCACATTGGCGGAGCGGGTTGTCACCCATCCCTCCTGCTGTAAAGACAACATCACAGTATCTTGCGGGATCGATAGTGGCTCCGCAGATACTGCTGGGATAACAGCAAGAAAACTCAAGCCTGCAAGTGCAAGACGTTTCATGGGGGTTCCTCCAATTAATTTCGTTGCATCATATATCAGATTGAATTTGGACCGTTTTAAGGCATATCGCTGAACTTGTCTTCGATGGTCAAAATCTTGACGCATTCTGACCTACAATGCAAAATCTCAGATTGATATAGCCGGAGCACGCTCTGCAATTTATAAACTTATACAGGTTTCACTGACGAAAAGGCAAAAAGTGTATGTTAAATTCTGGCGGATTTCCGTGGCAAAAAACGCTTTTTATAGGTCTATTTGCATTTGTCTTATCTGATGCGGGCGATGCCCTATCTCGGGACGAAGGCAAAGAATATAAAGCCTGCATCAAACTCACAAAACGCGAACCTGAATTTGCTTTTGAATCTGCGCTCAGTTGGCGTGACCAAGGCGGCGGAATTCCAGCCCGTCACTGCGCCGCACTTGCGCTTGTAGGCATGAAGAAATACCATTTGGCAGCCCCTCGCCTTGAAGCTATTGCTGAAGAAATGCGCAAAGCCGGCATGGAGTTTGTTGTCCCCATGCTAAGTCAGGCTGCAAACACATGGTTGCTTGCTGAAAATTATAGCCGCGCCAATGCTGTGGCCAGCGCTGCCCTTGAGCTTGAACCTGACAACATCGATATCCTCATGGATCGAAGTCATATTCTAGCAGGTGCCAAAAATTACCAAGAAGCCTTTAATGATCTCGATTTGGTTTTAAGACTTGATCCAACACGTTTCGAAGCATTGGCCTACCGTGCGGCCGCTTGGCGTCAACTGGGCAATAATGAACGGGCTATGGAAGATGTGGATCTAGCTCTTTCCCTACAACCCAACTTTTTGGATGCGCTCATTGAACGCGGGATTTTATTTAGGCTGGATGGAAATATAGAAGACGCCAAAAAGGATTGGATGAAAGTACTGGAATTATCCCCCAATACGCCCGCCGCCGATACGGCGCAAAAGAACATCGAAAAATTGGAATTTAAAAACTAAACCCGTGAACAAAGGAAATCGTTGTCACATAATAAGGACAACGATTTCCACCGTTGAAGACAGGGAATCAACGGAACATCTTCACAGATGTATATCGAATTTGGGAAATTCGATATCTATTTTTTCATGATCGCATAATAGACAGCACCGCCCAGTGCGGCACCAATTACCCATGCGAATCCTGAAAGAAATTGTAAGGCTGGTACCCAAACGGTCGCAACGGAGAAAAGACCTGGAAGGACAAACGCCAGCATTGCTTTCTTATTCCAGCCGTTGTCGTAGAAATATTCGCCTGATGGGTCCGCAGAGAATAAGGCCTGAATATCCAGTTTTCCGTTTTTTATCATGTAATAGTCAACGATCATGATGCCGTATACCGGAGCCAAAATTGCGCCCAAGGTATTTACGAAATTAAAAATTCCAATTTGACTGATAGTTGAGACCCATAGACCGCCAATAATGAGAGCAAAGCCTGATGTGATTAGTCCACCCATACGAAAATTAATCTTACTCGGCATCAAATTCGCAAGGTCATATGCTGGCGGAATAAAGTTTGCCACCAGATTAATGCCAACGGTTGCGGCAAAAAACATCAAGGCTGCCAGAATTGTCAGAGGGAGCGAGTCTACCCGTTCGATAATATCGGTTGGGTTAGTCAGTGTTTCCCCCCAAATCACAAGGGTTCCCGCTGTAACTATCAAAGCTATCAGCGAAAAGAATGCAATGTTGAGCGGCAAGCCAATGAGATTACCTTTTTTCATATCAGATTGCGTTTTTACGAACCGGGAAAAATCACCATAATTGATCACCACAGCCGCAAAATAGGCGATCATAGTGCCGACAATTGCACTAAATGCGGAAAATGAACTCCCCTCGTAATTGCCCATCCCTTTAAATATATTTCCAACTTCAGAAAACAGGCCATTTCCAGCTTTCCACCAGATAACGCCAGCCAGAATAATCATCACTAAATAGACGAACGGGCCTGCAAAGTTCAAAAACTTGGTGATCCACTCAATCCCATTCCAAAACAGCCAAATTTGGAATGACCAAACGATTAGGAACGACACCCAAGCAACGGCAGACATTCCAAGGAACTCGGCCGCTACACCTGTGCTTCCTATGAGGGAATTCAACAAAAGTGCCACAGCTGTTGATGCAAAATAGGTTTGCGCACCATACCAAAAAATAGCAACTATAGCCCGAACAACAGCAGGGAAATTGGCGCCCCGAATTCCCATGCTGGCCCGCGCCATAACGGGAAAGGGAATACCGTATTCAACACTGGGTTTCCCCATTAGATTAACCAACCACATGACGAAAAAGCCCGCGACCAATATGGCTGCAAAAACCGTCCAGCCGCTAAGGCCATAGGTCAAAAACAGAGAGGCTGCCAAAGTATAACCAAACAAACTTTGAACATCATTTGCCCAAACGTTAAAAATTTCAAACCACCCCCAACTTCGGTCTTTTGCCGGTATAGGTGCTAAATCTTCGTTATAAAGGCTCGGATCACGTTTCACGATTACCAGAGAGCCCGGATCTTTATCCATCGGTGCGTTTTCATTCATAAATCTAATCCCTAGTCTTCGACCAAAACAATTACCCGTTCATTATTCCGGTCAAATCATTTCAGTCCAAATGTCGTTCAAATAATTTGCATCTTTTCTATGGCGCTTGAAACTTAGGTCGCAAATTATTTATTATTCTTCCTTTTTCTCTCCGAATTTTTTATATTCGAATACCTATCCTGGAACTTTAGGTCAATATTACTGATGCACAATACGTTCAAAAATGCGTGCATAAGTCAATATATTTTTTGTAATAAAGGCAAATTGAATGAAAATTGGGTACGCTCGCGTTTCCACCAAATGGTATCAGAGTAAGCTGCAGGTCACTGAACTGGAGAAGCAGGGGTGCGACAAGGTCTGGTGCGAAACCCTGACCGACGGCCAAAGCTCCAGCAATGGACTAAAGGATCTTCTCGATCAGATTTCCAAGGGAGATACCGTGATTGCAACACGCATCACGTCTATTGCCCACTCATCAGCTGAGCTTCTATATTTACTCGAAAAGATTGAAGAAAAAAAAGGCTACTTCAAATCTCTAGCTGAACCGTGGACAGACACTAAAGAACACGGCGGCGAACGGGTCATTCAAGTTATTCGAGGTGTGATCAACTTTGAGATGACGCTAGCGTCCATGGATATAAAGCAAGAATTTAGCAGACCACAAACATTTGGAGTTAGTCTTGGCCGACCGCAGAAATTGTCAGATCAGCAAAAACACGAAGCCGTATCTCTTCTAAAAATTGGTAAATCAGCTGCCGAAATTGGGCGATCTCTTGGTGTTAGCCGCAGTACAATTTCCCGCCTCAAAAATCTTTTGCGGTAGGATATTAGCTATGGCATTCACGTAAATTTACTGACCATCATGCTCCGATATCCCAACGCCTCCGCAATATGATGACGGCGTACGGCGGCACTTTCTTCAAGATCAGCGAGTGTTCGGGCCACTTTCAAAATCCGGTGATATCCGCGCGCAGATAATTTCATTTTCTCAATGGCATCTGTCATAAGGGCTTGGCCTTCATCGTCCAATTCAGCGGCCTGCTCTAACACGGCACCTTCCGCATCGGAGTTAGAGCGAATAGGTGTTGGGTTTTCAATATCTGCGTATCTGATTTTTTGTATTTCTCGCGCACGCTGTACTCTTTTTGCCACCATTTTTGTGGTTTCGCTTGGCGGTGGCAACGTTAAATCAGCGGCACTCACAGCCGGCACATCAATGAAGATGTCGAAGCGGTCAAACATGGGCCCCGATATTTTGGATCTATAATCCATCGCGCATTTTGGCGCGCGCGCGCATGCCCGCTCTGCGTCATCTAAATGACCGCATCTGCACGGGTTCATTGCTGCCACCAGCTGGAAACTCGCCGGATAGGAAATATGGGCGTTTGCCCGTGCAATGACGGCTCTTCCCAGCTCCACTGGCTGCCGCAGGGACTCTAATACTTGGCGGCCAAATTCTGGCAATTCATCTAAAAACAATACACCTTGGTGAGCCAGCGAGACTTCGCCCGGTTTTGCCTTCCGTCCGCCGCCAACAATAGCTGCCACTGAGGACGAATGGTGGGGGTCTCGATATGGCCGGTCTCTGGAAATTTTTCCGTCGGCCAGCTCTCCTGCAACGCTAGAAATCATACTGACTTCTAATGCTTCTGCGGCATCTAGCGGTGGCAGTATTCCAGACAATCTGGCAGCCAACATAGATTTTCCAGATCCAGGCGGGCCGCACATCAGTAAGTTATGCCCCCCAGCTGCCGCCACTTCCAACGCCCGCTTTGCCGTTTCTTGGCCCTTTATATCCTCCAATTTCAGATGGACTATTTTTTCAGATATCTCGGACGCTTCTGGTGGATTGAGAACCTGATTCCCTTTAAAATGATTGATGAGTGAAAGTAGACTATCTGGCGCCAGAACTTCCAGATCACCCGCCCAAGACGCTTCTCCACCAGTGGCTTGTGGACAGATGATATTCCTCTCCGTTGCGACCGCATGGACGGCTGCTGGCAAGACACCCGCCACTGGATTGCAACTCCCATCAAGGGACAACTCGCCAAGGGCAATATAATTTTCCATTTCGTCTGCCGGAAGAACGCCCATTGCCGTTAAAATGCCCAGCGCTATAGGCAAGTCATAATGCGCGCCTTCTTTGGGTAAATCTGCAGGGGCCAAATTGATGGTGATACGTTTTGGGGGCAGTCCGATCGCCAATGACGTTAAGGCCGCTCGCACCCGTTCTTTACTTTCAGCAACGGACTTGTCAGGAAGTCCCACAACGTTGAAGGCTGGAAGCCCTGCCGCCATAAGAACTTGCACGTCCACCGCTCGAACTTTAAGTCCTTCAAACGCAACTGTTTGTATTCGTGCCTGCATTCTTTCCCCCAAAAGAATAATGATATTTTTCAATCATAACACGAATTATCATTTTGTTAATTGCCAATTTAGAGAAAACGAATGGAGGTGAGATTTTAAAAGATGAGGAAGTAGAACTCCTCGCAGGCACATTTGACTGCGAGGAAAATTAGAGTTTAAGCGCGATTGTTTGCAACTTTTTCTTCAATACAATCCCAGATATTAACTTCCAGCTTCACGCCGTCAAAACGATTGATTTCCTGCAATCCGGTGGGCGAGGTGACGTTGATTTCGGTCATATAATCACCGATGACATCAATGCCCACAAAAATTAGCCCCTGCTCTTTCAAAGACGGTCCAATAATATCACAAATCTCTTTCTCGCGAGCTGTCAGCTCACTTCTAAGGGCCTGACCGCCAACATGCATATTAGATCGGCTCTCACCTTCTGGTGGCACCCGGTTAATAGCGCCCACTGGCTCACCGTCCACAAGAATGATCCGCTTGTCACCATTTCGCACTTCCGACAAATACTTCTGAGCAATCATTGGTTCGCGGTAAAACTCGGTGAATAATTCATGCACAACAGACAGATTTTCATCGCCCGGCTTAAAAAGAAACACGCCAGCACCGCCATTGCCATATAAAGGCTTGATGATGATATCTTTATGCTTATCCCGGAACGCTCGAATTTCTTCAAGATTTGATGAAATCAATGTTGGCGGTAGAACGCCTTCAAACTGGGTAACAAATATTTTCTCGGGCGCATTGCGCACACTAACCGGATCATTCACCACCAAAGTTTTTGGGTGCACCTGCTCCAACAAATGCGTCGCGGTAATGTAGGACATATCAAACGGAGGATCTTGGCGCATCAAGACAACGTCAGTATCCGTCAAATTAATCCGCTCACTTTCGCCCAGTGTATAGTGATTTCCGTGGTCTCGCTGCACAGTCATCGCCCGCGCCATAGCTACAATATCGCCATCCAGAAACGACAAATCCTGAGGTCCGTAATGATATAATTTATGTCCGCGCGCTTGGGCTTCTAACGCCAGAACAAACGTGCTGTCACCGTTAATATCAACGTCTTCAATGGGATCCATTTGAATGGCAACTGTTAGGCTCATTGGTATTTCCTATTTTTCTTTAAGGGACGCGCCGGAACTAGATTTAAACAGTTGTCCCGTACATACAAGTGACTATTTTGCCTTGCGGCTGTCTTTCATCACAACATGACTAATTATTTTACGAACGCCATCAACGTCACGGGCGTGTAGATAAACTCTTTCAAGTTCTTCAAGATTTTGAGCAATTCCCATCAGATAAACAACCCGGTTCACCGTATCCATACTATAATTAACGTGCTTAATGCTAATATCCTGAAGAAGACGACCCTTCAGTTTTGTTGAAATCCAAGTATCCTCTGTTGAGGAAGACATATTGCCAGTATTGCTAATTTGAAGCTCGTTCAACACAGCCTTAACCCCATCCGTCTTCCAGATCAGCGCAGCCACAGTGTCTCGATGTGCTGTATCTCTAACTTCACCGGTTACCAGCACCCGCCCTTCAACAACAATGGTTGAGATATCCACAAAGAGTGTTTCACTTTCTTTGAAAAGGCCGTTCATGATGTTAAGCTTTATGCCCGCATCCTCAACGGCATCTTCAACTGAACGTTCTTCCGCAACCACAACGCCCGCAGCTGCCACGCCGCCAACCACAAGGCCCACGGGCGTACAGCCAGACAAACTGAAAGCCGCAAAGGCAACCATACTCAAAACTAAAAACAACTTCATAAACAAACGCCTCGTATTTTTAGGGGATTATATCTTGAAAATTTCACAGGATAAAGTCCTGCTTGCTGGTTTTTATGGGTCTACCAAGCATTTTCCATATGCACCGGCTTACGAATAAAGGATGTTACCAACACCAAATCCAGCCGAACATCGCAGTTTGTATATTGGGGATTGTTCGCCAAAAATAATTCCATTGCGCGTCTTATTCTTCTTTGTTGGATATGACCGACGGCATGAAGGGCTTTATCCAGGTTTTTGCGCATTTTAACTTCAACAGCGACAATTGTATTTTTCCGAAACACAATCAGATCAATTTCGCCCACTGGCTTTTTATACCGCTTCTCAACAATCCGGTACCCCTTAAGCCGCAATAGAAACTCAGCTATTTTCTCAGCAATAAAACCACGTCGGTTAGCTTGCCTTCTTTTACGGATAATCCGCTTTTTGGAAGTCGATGACAAAATATAGCCTCACTTACCTGTTTCTCTTTAGGTAGAATGCCACTATTTTGTTGATGCACCAAGCACAGACATTTTAAACTGAACAAACGTGCAGAAATTATAGGCGGGAAAAACTGGGATATGAGTAAAAAGACAATCAAGATTTCAGGTCCAGCGGTAACGACGCCAACAATTGTCCGCAATGTGACCCGTATTGCCGCTCCGGTGGCACTGCTTTTCCTATTGTCAGCTTGCCAAACAATGGGTGATTTCACAAGTCAAAAGCCCACACCTTCAAAACCCGCGCCCATCGCAGAAAAAGCGCCCGAACCTATAGCTCCCGTTGTCGAAGCGCCCGCACCAATAGCCCCTGAAAAGCTGGCAGCGGAAAATCTGTTAAACAGCCAAGCGCCCACTGATCAAATGATCCGAAAAACGGTTGAGCCGAGCTTGATCCTCAATCGACCAATTACCGAAGTTGAAAAAACACCCATTCGCATTGCGGTCCTTCTTCCCCTAACGGGTGCCCACAAAAAAATTGGCAATGACTTGTTGAAAGCCGCCAACATCGCGTTGTTTGACCACAACAATGTTCAACTCAAGATACAGCCATACGACACAAATGGAACTGCTGCGGGTGCCAGCGCAGCTGCCACAGCTGCCATTGGCGAAGGAGCAGAAATTATTCTCGGACCTTTATTTTCCGGTTCCGTAAAAGCTGTTCGGCCAATTGCCGCTGCCAAAAATATTAATGTTCTGGCTTTTTCAACGGATATAACCGCCGCTGGCGGTGGTGTGTATTTAATGGGGCTAACCGCTCATCAACAAATTAACCGTGTATTGGACTTTGCCTACAGACAAGGCATTTCGCGCTTTGCTGTTCTTGCCCCGCAGAACCCTTATGGCAATGCCGCTGTTACGAGCATTCAGCAGGTCACTCAAAGTCTTGGTCTAACACTTGATCAGATCAACAGATATCCTGCCAACTTGACGCCAGGATCAGAAGAGTTGCAGGAAATTGCAAAAAATGCAGCCAACTACAACGCTCGAAACTGGCAGTTAAAACAGGAACTTAAAAAGGTAAAGGGGAAAGATGACCCGAAATCAAAGGCCCTTTACAAGCGACTTTCAAAACTGGATACACTTGGGGAAGTCTCTTTCGAAGCCATCATAATTCCTGAAGGCGGGCAAAAACTCCGCGAACTAGCACCGTTGCTCTCCTATTACGATATTGACCCGACAAAGGTTCAGTTCATTGGAACCGGCCTCTGGGCCGATAATAGCCTAACAACAGAACCGTCTTTAGTTGGCGGATGGTTTGCAGCCCCAGCCCCACAAGCATCCAACAGTTTTCAAGCCCGATTTAAGTCCATCTACGGCTATAATGCCCCGCACATTGCCAGTCTGGCTTACGACGCACTTGCGCTTTCAGGCTTGCTTGCTCTTGAGCCTGGGGAGAATAAGTTTTCTCACAGCAAGCTTCAAAATCCGGATGGGTTCTCTGGCTACAACGGAATTTTTCGATTTAATAATAACGGGTTAGCAGAACGTGGCCTTGCAGTTATGCAATTGGGACAACAAGAACTTGAACTTCTAGAAGCGGCACCAACTTCATTCGCGCCTCTAATTAACTAAGCAGTTCAGCGAGCAAACTGTTAAGGACAAAACGTCCCTTATCAGTGGTCCAGATATGCGCGGCGTCCGTTGCTAAGAAACCAGCATCCATAAGCCTGTCTAGATTGTCTTTGGGAACGATTTCTGAAAACGGCTGCCCAACGGTCTTTTCAAAGTTTTCGAACCAGACACCTTCGCGCAATCGCAGCCCCATAAGAAGCTGCTCTTCTGCCAATTCAGTGGCGGAAGATACTGGATTTTCAATCTCTGATCCATGCCCAGACAACAAAGCTTGATCTAACCATCTTTCAGGTTTTTTAAATTGCTGGCAAGCATGCCGAACTCCCCCCATATTGACTCGCCCGTGAGCACCGGGCCCAACGCCAATATAGCTCCCATACCGCCAATAGGTTAGATTATGCCGGCATTCAAAACCGGGCCGCGCATGATTTGAGATCTCGTAGGCTGGCAATCCTGCCGCAGCCGTTACAGACTGGGTAAGATCAAACATGTCTTCGGCTAACTCATCGCCGAGCATGTTAAATTCACCGCGCCGAACAGCCCCTGCAAACCCTGTATTTGGTTCAATCGTCAATTGGTATAGCGATAGATGATCCCCTGCAAGTTGCAAGGCTTCCGTCAAATCAGCTTCCCATTCAGCCAGTGTTTGTTTTGGAAGGGCATAAATCAAATCAAACGAAATGTTGGGGAAGATACCCCGGGCCAGTTCAATGGTGGATTTAGCTTCGCAAACCGAATGCTCCCGCCCCAAAAATTGAAGGGCGTCATCTTGCAAAGATTGAACTCCCATGGACAGGCGGTTTACGCCAGCACTCCGATACCCGTCAAAGGATTTTCCCTCAGCAGACGTGGGATTAGCCTCCAGCGAAATTTCAATATCAGTTGCAACGGGAAAATGCTGGGAGACGCCATCGATAAGCGCCGCCACAGTTTTGGGCAACATTAAAGATGGTGTGCCGCCACCAAAGAAGATGCTGGTAACCGTTTTTTTAGGTGTCCGTTCTGCAAAATAAGCAAGTTCCGCAAGGAGCGCTTTTACCCATTCGTCCTGATCCACGTGATTGCGCACATGACTGTTAAAGTCGCAATAAGGGCATTTTTTCCGGCAAAAAGGCCAATGGAAATAAATACCAAATCCCGGATCGGGACACTTAAGGTTTTGGGAAACAGGCATTGATCAATTGGCGAAAGGCATCAGCGCGGTGGCTAATGACGTGTTTTTCCGTGGGATCCATTTGTGCGAAAGTCTGATTATAACCCGCGGGTGTGAAGACAGCATCATAGCCAAATCCGTTTTCGCCCGCAGCGGGCCAAGTAAACTCACCCCGAACAATACCCTCAAAACTTTCCGTATGTCCATCTGGCCAAGCAAGGCAAAGGGCGCAAATGAAAGACGAGCTACGGCTGGCATTTTCGCCGGTCTCATCCAATTTATCTTTCACTACCTTCATGGCAACGTTGAAATCCTTAGACGGACCTGCCCAGCGTGCAGAATAAATCCCCGGATCACCGTTCAAGGCGTCCACAGCAAAACCAGAATCGTCACTCAACGATATCTCGCCCGACCGGGTCGCTGCTGCCAACGCTTTTATTTTAGCGTTGGCAATAAAGGTATCGCCGTCCTCCACAGGTTCGGGTAGGCCAAGATCGCCTGCCGAAATAGGTTCAACGCCGAAATCAGCGAGTAATTTACCAATTTCGCGAACTTTACCCTGATTGTGGCTGGCCACAATCAATTTGGATCCTGTGAATTGACGGCTCATTTTATAGTCCCAGTGCTTCACGCTGCAAACGGCACAATTCTTTTACGCCAATTTTTGCAAGATCAAACATGCCTGTGAAATGGGCTTCAGTGAACGGATCTTCTTCGGCCGTTCCTTGAATTTCAATAATCCGGCTGTTGGAAGATAAGACGAAATTCGCATCCGCCTCTGCGTTGCTATCTTCAGGGTAATCCAAATCAAGAACCGGAGTTCCTTTGTAGATACCGCAAGAGACCGCAGCCACTTGATGTTTCATTGGAACTTCAAGGATTTTACCTTGTTCTACCAATTTCTCAAACGCTTGATAAAGAGCAACATACGCACCCGTGATGGACGCAGTCCGCGTTCCGCCATCGGCCTGAATGACGTCACAGTCAACAGTGATTTGACGCTCGCCAAATCCTTCCATGTCGACAACAGCCCGCAAAGAGCGGCCGATCAAACGTTGGATTTCAACAGTACGGCCCTGTTGCTTGCCGCGCGCTGCCTCACGGCCCATGCGGGATCCAGTAGAACGTGGCAGCATGCCATACTCAGCCGTTACCCAGCCCTTACCAGTGTTGCGTAAAAATGGCGGAACCCGTTCTTCAATGCTCGCCGTGCAAAGAACATGTGTGTCCCCTGCTTTGATAAAGCATGAACCTTCGGCATTTTTGGCGTAGCCTGGTTCCATTTCGATCTTACGGAGCTCACCGACTTGTCTTCCTGATGGGCGCATTATAGTTCCTTAAAATTAGTCTGTTTCACATTTGACTTCCTTGTACTCTCTGCGCTTGATTGACGCAAGGCTCCCCCATCACTACATTTCAAGTGTGGTCGCACCGTAATTACCCGACCAATGAAGACCTTACGAGATAGCACCTATGAATATACAGGAACTGAACGAACGCAGCCGTGAGATATTCCGCACAATTGTGGAAACGTTCATGGAGACAGGTGAACCCGTCGGCTCGCGGACATTGTCCAAACTCAATCGACTGGAACTATCTCCCGCCTCCATTCGCAACATCATGGCGGATTTAACGGAGGCCGGTCTTTTATATTCTCCGCACATATCAGCCGGACGATTGCCCACCCAAGCCGGAATGCAACTATTTGTGGACGGGTTGTTGGAAGTTGGCAACCTTACTGAGGCAGAACGGTCGGATATTAGTGCCCGCTGCGCCGTTGAGGGCCGGAACATAGAAGAAGTTTTAACCGAAGCCTCAACCATGCTCTCAGGTCTTTCCAACTGCGCAAGTCTTGTTCTTGCGCCAAAAAGTGATAGTCCGGTTAAACAAATCGAATTTGTCCGTCTCAGCTTTGATAAAGGCTTGGTTATTATTGTGACCGCTGATGGGCTTGTCGAAAATCGCGCCATTGAGCTCCCCGTAGGACTTTCCTCTACTGCCCTTCAAGAGGCCAGTAATTATTTGACCACGCGCCTTGCCGGAAAAACATTGCTTGAAACCAGATCAGAAATTCACAGGGAGATTGCCAATCACCAAGTACAATTGGATACGTTGACAGCGAGTGTGGTCGAGTCAGGGATTGCAAGTTGGGGCGGAAAAGAGACTTTAATTGTGCGAGGTCATGCGAATCTCCTGCAAGATGTTCAGGCTTTAGAGGATCTAGATAAAATAAAAGATCTGTTCGATACCCTTGAAGCCGGCAAAGAACGCATTAAATTGTTAGAATTAGCGGAAGGTGGCGATGGTGTGCGCATTTTTATTGGGGCTGAGAACAATCTTTTCTCGCTTTCTGGTACATCAATGATTATTTCTCCTTATCAGAATAGCCGCAATCAGGTTGTCGGAGTGGTCGGAGTAATTGGCCCAACGAGATTAAACTATGCCCGTATTATTCCCATGGTGGATTATACGGCGAAAGTCATTGGACGGTTGCTGGATTAAGTAAAGCCGAATTAGGAAGAGACGAGAATGAGTAATACAGACCCAAATTCCCAGAACGATCCTGAAATGGTAGAGGGTTCGGAAAATGTGGCTCCAGAGGCACAAAAACTAGAACTCGACGACATTAACGAAGGCATGGACGAAGCAACAATTGACGCTTTGTCGGCTGCTGAAGACGCGACTGACAAAGAAGCCGAGTATTCACTCGAAGAAGAGCAAGCAGAAGAAATTGCTGATCTAAAAGAGAAGCTTCTCCGGGCAATGGCTGAAACTCAAAATATACGGCGCCGTGCGGAAAAAGAAAAAGAAGACACTCATAATTACGCTATTACAAAATTTGCGCGCGATATGCTGAATGTTTCAGACAATCTGCGCCGCGCTCTCGACAGTCTTTCTGAAGAAGACCGCGAAATTGAAGCCATTAAGACGTTTCTAGACGGTGTGGAATTGACCGAGCAGGAATTGTTGAGCACGATGACGAAGCATAAGATCGAAGTCATCGCTGCTGAAGGTGAGAAATTTAATCCAAACTTCCATCAAGCAATGTATGAAATTGAAAATCTTGACGTTGAACCGGGCACTATTTTGCAAGTGGTTCAGGCTGGTTTCGTGATTGCAGATCGCCTTTTGCGTCCATCCTTGGTGGGTATCGCCAAAGGCGGAAAAAAGAAAACTGAAATTCATATCGACGAAACCGCATAAATCTTATGCGGCTCGGACACATTTAGGCCGCTGGTATTTCCAGCGGCTTTTTTATACCCAAATTTAAATTAATTGCCTTCAAAATCGACCAGTAACTTGCTGAGCAGCACGTTAAAGGCCGCGCTTTCATCTTCGGTCAAACCTGACATCAATTCTTTTTGAGTTTGCACATGATCGGTTACCGCCGCATCAATTACCGCGAAGCCTTTATCTGTCAGCGCAATGATGACACTCCGGCCATCTTCTGGATTATGAATGCGCTCCACCATTTCAGCTTTTACAAGCTGATCGATACGGTTTGTCATTGTCCCAGATGTCACCATCATGGTCGACAAAAGCGCACCCGGCGACAGGCGATAAGGGCTGCCGGACCGTCTTAACGTTGCGAGCACGTCAAAACTGGCGCTGTTTAAGCCATGCTTTGCAAATGTCTTCTCCATACCGTGAGACAAATGCTGCGTAATTCGCTTCACCCGACCGATGAGGCTCATTGGGGTCACATTAAGATCAGGTCGTTCCCTGTTCCACTGCGTCACTATTTGATCAATTTTATCCATAAAAAAACAATAGAAATTATTTATCTTGACGTCAAGACATATTCATTTATCTTGACGTCAAGATAAATGAATATGGAGGACCGCATATGGCCCGTAAACTTGATATACTCCTCACCGCGTTGGCTCCGACTATCTGGGGCAGTTCTTACCTCATCACAACTGAGATGCTGCCAGCGGAATACCCTCTGACAGTTGCAATGTTGCGCGCCCTCCCAGCAGGCCTCCTCCTTCTTCTGCTTGTTCGCCAGCTACCAAAAGGGATTTGGTGGCTGAAAGTTTTTATTCTCGGCGCGTTGAACTTTTCGCTTTTTTGGTGGATGTTGTTCGAAGCAGCTTATCGCTTGCCTGGCGGCGTTGCAGCTACAGTGGGGGCAATTCAACCCCTGTTCGTCATATTCCTTGCTCGGGCTGTATTGGGAACATCCATCCGTTTTTTTTCAGTCTTGATGGCAGTTACTGGAATGGCGGGTGTTGCCCTTCTAACGCTTTCTCATTCTGTAACGCTTGATCCTATCGGTATTGCCGTAGGGTTAGCAGGCGCTATCTCCATGGCCTGCGGTACGGTGCTAAGCCGCCACTGGCAACCAAAGGCGTCCCTTCTCACATTCACCGCATGGCAACTAACAGCGGGCGGCATTCTCTTATTTCCTGCAGCGTTATTCTTCGAGCCGCCCTTACCCGCTCTAAATAGCACCAACGTCATGGGATTTGCCTATCTTGGGTTATTGGGCGGCGCCATCACTTATATTTTGTGGTTCAGGGGAATTGCGAAATTGGAGCCAGCTGTTGTTTCATCGCTCGGTTTCCTAAGCCCAACTGCAGCCGTCATATTGGGATGGATCATATTGGATCAAAATCTAAGCCCTTGGCAAATTCTGTCCATCATCATTGTTCTGATCAGTGTCTGGCTTAGTCAAAAAAAATTCAAAACCTCCCTCCAAGCACCCATAGCGTTCTCAGCTAAATAATTTCTCAAATTTAAGGACAAAAATATGCATATCATCTTATTCGGAGCCGCTGGGAATGTTGGTTCCCGCGTCGCAAACGAAGCCATATCTCGCGGACATACCGTCACTGCCATTGTCAGAAAAACAGATCAGCTTATCACACTGCCTGAAGGTGTTGTGGACCAACTCGGTGATGCCGGAGATTCAGCGCTGGTTGCTAAACTATCTGAAGGCCAAGATCTTATCATTTCGGCCATAAGACCATCGGAGGGCAGTGAGCATTTACTGCCGCTACTCACTAAATCTTTGCTGGCTGGGGCAGCTCAAAGCAAGAAACGCTTATTGATCGTCGGCGGCGCAGCGAGCTTAGAAATTCCCGGAGAAAAAGATCAGACTGTATTGACGGCGCCGGGGTTTTTGCCCCCATCCGTTTTGGATATTGCCCGCGCCTGTGCTGAACAGCATAATATCTGCCGCGAAAACATTGAAACTAAATGGACCTATATCAGCCCTCCGCCAATGCTAACACCGGGTGTTCGCACAGGGCATTATCGGTTGGGATCAGAGCAATTGGTGGTCGATCAAAATGGCCAATCAGCCATTTCTATGGAAGACTTTGCTGTGGCACTGATTGACGAAGCAGAACACCCGAAGCATCACCAAACGAGATTTACAGCAGCGTATTAATTGAACATAAAAAACCGCGGCATTGGCTGCGGTTTTATTTTGCCTTAATGGCCTAATATCTATCGTGTATTTCCGCGATTTTCCCGCTGGCTTGTAGGATCGCAACCGCTTGATCAAACTGTTCCTTTAGTTCGTGATAATTTGGCCACTTCTTACTAAAGCAAACACGATAAGGGCGAGGGGCAATATCAGTGATCGGCATGAAACTTAACCGGTCCGAAATATTATTCTCTGCAGCAATAAATCGTGCGGATTCTAATGATAAATACAAACCATCAAATCTCTCATTTTGAAGCATGGGGAAGGCATTTTCAAGCAAAGGGATCTTGAAGAAAGGAATCTTCGCGTCAATCAAATGCCTGTTTGACGCAAATCCAGATATGGCACCAACATTAAGGTTCAAAAGATCTTTCTTGATTGAGACTTTAAGATCTACGCGATTTTTTTTGACGGTTAAACCCAGCGTGGCATAACTGATCGGTGTCGAGAACTCAAAAAATTCTTCTCTTTTCACCGTAGATACGCAAGAAAACATTCCAGTCGCTTGGCCACTTTTTGTCATCACGACAACCCGTTTCCAAGGGCGAAATTTAAATTCTATGGGGATATTCAAATGGGCATAAACGGCTTGAATAACTTCCACATCAAAACCACTTGGTTCCCCATTTGATTGTATGAATTCATAAGGCGGGAAGTGATCTGCAAGAAAAACTAGTTTTTCGGCAAAAACAGGGCGTACCAGACCAAGGCTCACACCCAACAAAAGAGCATAAAACATTGGAGAAAATATCCAGTAACGATTGCGAGACAATAAACTCAACAATACTCTCCTCTCAAATATAAGATAATATTAGTATATCATGATGGTTCGCATTGTGGGATTCCTAACTTTCATATTTTCACGTCAAAAATACCAAAATTGATTTGCTAACTCTGCCGGGCACGCCTGTGGCCAGCACATCCAGAGCTCCCGAGCATCTCAGCCCATAAATTGGTGACTTATGGCGTTTATTGGGCCATCATTTAGTCAAAACTCATTGATGGAGCCAACTATGATTGCACACCTAGGCGTTCTTATATTTTCCCTACTTCTTGTGAATTTTCAAGCCACCACCGCTGCAGTAGCAGAAGAGATTGGGAAGCTTCAAAAAGATGGCATTGTAAATGTCACTGCTGGTGACGCGCACCGGCTTATTTTACTGAAACCAGAGATGATTATTCTGGATATCAGAACCGCTGCCGAATTTAAACTAGGACACATCAAAGGCGCTAAAAATATAGATTTTTACGCTCGTAATTTCAAAGATCTCATCGCTAAACTAGATCCAGAAAAAGTATATCTTGTGCATTGCCGATCAGGTAACCGAAGCACAAAGGCCATGCCCACCCTGCAATCAGGAGGTCTCCGCCATATTGTTCATATGAACAAGGGGTTTAAAGCGTGGAAAGACCGGGGACTGCAAGTCGTCCAAAATCAGTAATTTGTGTATCCTGGCACCAGACCTGAGAGAGTTAAATCTACCAACTTCATGGCATCCGTCCATGGGTAGTCAGCAATTGTATTAAAGCAGAATGCATTTCCAATCATTGCAATAATCAAAGCATCTGTAACTACTCTCACATCAGCGTCACCGACCAGTACCCCTGCGACCAAATCATGAAAAACCTTGAAATGTGCCCTTGTGCCATCAGTGTGGATGAACGAGCCCACATCATCCCGGGCGATGTCGTTTGACATAAACACCATTCGAAAATGATCTGGATGTTCCAGCCAATAATTAACAAAGCGACGCGATGCTGATTTAAGGCGCTCTTGCGGGGTGTTTGCCGTTTCCAAATCGCTTTTAATTTCCGCAAACACTTTATCCAGAACCACAGCCCATAGATGTTGCAGGATCTCTATTTTCCCAGCGAAATGCGCATAAATTGTCATAGGCGCACACCCAACATCTTTTGCCAGGCGACGAATTGAGACGGCGTCATAACCTTCTTCTTGAAACAGCGTCAAAGCGGTTGAGACGATTTTCGCCTGAGTTTCCTGAATTTGCTCTGCGCTGCGAGGCCGTCGCCCAGGTTTTGCCGCCATATGGATGCCCCTATATTTGATCATTCACGTTAATTAGTACATGTATAATTAATTATTGACTCTTCTGCAATATATATTTTATATAACGCGTACTAATTAATTGACTGTGATTTCAGTTAGCTGCAAAAGGATTTCTCAAAATGAACAATATCACTCTCTTAAAACTCGTTCTTGTCTTGATTGGCAGCGCTATAGCTGTTCTGGGTTTGAATATAGGGCTTGGCGGGATCAGAACTCTTGGTTGGCAAATTCCGCAAGATTTCATTGCCGTCACTAACGTCGATATTTTTCAAATACAGGACAGCCATATTCGATTTATCGGTGGCGTCTGGTTTGGTATCGGAGTTTTATTTCTGGGGGGTGCAATTATGCTGGACCGGTTGCGTTCAAGCTTGATCGCACTTTGCGCAGTTATTGCGGTGGCTGGATTATTTAGATTAAGCGCAACGAACTTAGACGTCATAATGAGTGCCGCAATTGCGCCCTCATTAATCCTCGAAATCGTCGGCTTCCCCCTGCTTAGCCTTTGGCTGATGCGCAGCGCACCAGCCACTAAGACCTAAGAAGCTTAATTTCCTGATTTCTGTTTTTTGGGCCGTAACCCATCCCACGTATAAATGAGAAGCCCGATCCAAATCAGTGAGAATGCCGCAAACTGTGCTTGGCTGAATTCCTCATTAAAAATAAATATAGCCCATATTGCATGCATCGTCGGCGCCACATATTGCAAAATTCCGACGGTGGTTAGGCGCAACCGCTGCGCGCCGAACGAAAACAGAATAAGCGGAACAGCCGTAACAATACCAGTGCCTGCCAATAGAAGGATCGTATCGATCTCATAGAACGCATCACCCACGGCGCCGCCCTGCAAAGCTCCCACATAGGTGAGATATATCAGATACCCAATGGAGAGCGGAAAAAGCAAGCCGGTTTCAATAGTTAAACCAACAACGGATTCCGCCTGAACTTTCTTTCGAAGCAAGCCATAAAAACCAAACGAAAAGCCAAGAACAAGTGACACCCACGGCAGGGTTCCCATCATTACCGTCATGATAACAACGGCTAATGTCGCCAAGCCGATTGCGGCTCCCTGCCAACGGTTAAGTCGCTCGCCTAAGAAAATCATACCAAGGCCAACGTTGACCAAAGGGTTGATATAATACCCTAAGCTTGCCTCCAGAACGCGATCATTGGTTATGGCCCAAACAAACGTTACCCAGTTAAGGGCAATAACCGTTGTCGATGCCGCAAAAATCATCATGACTTTGCGATTTTTAAGGGCTGCAAAAAGGCGCGAAAATCTGCCGGTAAAAGCGACAATAATCAAGACCAGTACTAATGACCAAATGATGCGGTTCGCCAATATCTCCAAAACAGGAATATGGTTCAGTAGCTTAAAATAAAGCGGAAAAATACCCCATAGCAAAAAGGCGCAAAGAGCTGCGAGCAAGCCTTGTTGCTGATTTTTTTTAGCGGCGCTGGCCGCGTCGATGATGGTATTTTCTGAAGACGAATCAGTCATGGGATATCCTGAAACAGGGAAACTGGGAAGGAATGACCATTCCAATTATCAGAAGGGATTGTACCCGTAAAGCCAAATCACACTACCAATTCGCCGTTTAGCAACATTTTGGAAACCACTTTAAGCCAAAATAGCGACGCAGTGGGAAAAAGAGGTGCCGAAGACAAATCCGGGCCTTGCACAGTTCCCCCTTCACACCTATATACACCTCATATAAGTAACAGTTTCCAAACCTGGGGATCTTAGCGGTGCACGAGTATGGCTGCAAAGATTTGCCAATATAGACGAGGATAAAATGGCTAAAGTAATTGGTATTGATCTTGGTACCACGAATTCCTGTATTGCTGTCATGGATGGCAAAGAAGCAAAAATCGTTGAAAACTCTGAAGGCGCACGCACAACACCTTCTATGGTGGCCTTTACAGAAGACGGTGACAAACTTGTCGGCCAAGCGGCAAAACGTCAGGCTGTAACCAATCCAGAAAATACTCTTTTTGCAATCAAGCGCCTTATCGGTCGCCGTTTTGATGATAAAGCAACGCAAAAAGACATCAACATGGTTCCCTTCAACATTATTGAAGCGGACAATAAGGATGCCTGGGTCGAAAGCCGCGGAGAAAAATATTCTCCGAGCCAGATCTCAGCTTTCATTCTTCAAAAAATGAAAGAAACTGCGGAAACTTTCCTTGGGGAAGACGTAACGCAAGCCGTGGTCACAGTTCCAGCTTACTTCAACGATGCGCAGCGCCAGGCAACTAAAGATGCCGGTAAAATTGCTGGCCTTGAAGTCTTGCGGATTATCAACGAGCCAACAGCGGCTGCCCTTGCATATGGCATGGATAAAAAAGATCAGAAAATTGCGGTTTTCGATCTCGGAGGCGGCACATTCGATGTGTCCATTCTTGAAATCGGCGACGGCGTTTTTGAAGTTCACTCAACAAATGGTGACACTTTCCTTGGTGGTGAAGACTTCGACATGACTTTGGTCGATTATCTTGCTACTCAGTTTGAAAAAGAAAACGGCATTGACCTTCGCGGCGACAACATGGCGCTTCAGCGCCTGAAAGAAGCTGCTGAAAAAGCCAAAATCGAATTATCTTCTGCTCAATCAACGGAAATCAATCTACCGTTTATTACGGCTGATGCTTCTGGTCCAAAACATATGGCACTTAAACTGACACGCGCTCAGTTTGAAAACCTTGTGGATGATCTGGTGAAACGCACATTACCTCCTTGTGAAAAAGCATTGAAAGATGCTGGTTTCCAAAAAGGTGAAATCGACGAAGTTATTCTCGTTGGTGGTATGAGCCGTATGCCGAAAGTCCAAGAAATCGTCCAAAACTTCTTTGGTTGTGAGCCCAATAGAGGTGTGAACCCTGATGAAGTTGTTGCTATGGGTGCCGCTATTCAAGCCGGTGTTCTACAAGGTGACGTGAAAGACGTTCTTCTTTTGGACGTCACACCATTGTCTCTTGGTATCGAAACATTGGGCGGCGTCTTTACCCGCTTGATCGATCGCAATACAACGATCCCAACCAAGAAAAGCCAAACATTCTCAACCGCAGAAGACAGTCAGTCTGCTGTAACCATCCGAGTTTTCCAGGGTGAGCGTGAAATGGCGGCTGACAACAAAATTCTTGGCAACTTCGATCTAACTGAAATTCCAACGGCACCTCGTGGTGTTCCGCAGATTGAAGTTACTTTCGATATCGATGCAAACGGCATTGTAAACGTATCTGCTAAAGATAAAGGAACTGGCAAAGAGCAAAAAATCCAGATCCAAGCCTCTAGCGGCCTGAGCGATGACGACATTGATCGTATGGTCAAAGAAGCCGAAGAACATGCGGCGGAAGACAAAGAGAAAAAAGAGAAAATTGAAATCCAAAATCAGGCAGATAGCGCCATTCACACAACTGAGAAAACTCTCAGTGAAGTGGGTGACAATGTCGGCGATGACATCAAGGGTCCTGTTCAAAAGGCAATTGATGAGCTGAAGGAAGTCAAAGACTCTGATGACATTGCAAGCATCAAATCTAAAATGGAAGCGCTTCAAGAAGCTTCCATGAAATTGGGCGAAGCGGTATATGCGCAATCCCAAGAAGAAGCTGGCAGTGAAGGCGGCGATGCGGATGCATCTTCTGAAGACACATCCAGCGCAGCAGATGATGATGTTGTTGATGCCGACTTTGAAGAAGTTGAAGACGACAAAAAAGACAAATAAGGTCAGGTAGCCTGCTTGCAGGTTGCACCCTTTTAGGTAAACGACCGCTCCGGCTTTGTTTTTCAAACCGGGGCGGCCTTTAGTTGAGCAGAACCTTATGGACAAACGCGACTATTATGAAATTTTAGGGGCCGATCGCAGCGCTGATGCTGCCACCCTAAAAAAAGCGTATCGCAAAATGGCAATGAAATATCATCCTGACCGTAATCCGGGGGATGAGCAGGCAGAAGCCAATTTCAAAGAAGCCAATGAAGCCTACGAAATATTAAGTGACGAACAAAAACGCGCTGCCTATGACCAATATGGCCACGCTGCCTTTGAAAATGGCGGTATGGGTGGCGGCGGCGGTATGGGCGGCGGTGGCTTTACCGATATATTCGAAGATCTATTTGGTGATTTCATGGGCGGCCAGCGCGGCGGCCGTGGCGGCGGACAAAGCCGTGGCTCCGATTTGCGCTACAACATGGAAATCTCACTCGAAGAAGCCTATCACGGCAAAGAAACAGAAATTCAAATACCAACGTCTGTTGAATGTGGTGGATGCGATGGAACCGGCGCGGCAGAAGGGTCAGCACCAGTTAATTGCACAACTTGCCAAGGACACGGAAAAGTTCGTGCCCAACAGGGCTTTTTCACCATTGAACGCACCTGCCCAGCCTGTAACGGCCAAGGTCGTGTTATTAAAAACCCATGCGGTAAATGTCATGGTGAAGGCCGCGTAGAGAAAGAAAAGACATTGTCTTTGAATATCCCTGCAGGCGTTGATGATGGTAATCGCATCCGTCTATCTGGCGAAGGCGAGAGCGGCGGACGCGGCGGAATTCCAGGAGATTTATATATCTTCCTGACTGTAGCTGATCACCGGATTTTCCAACGCGATGGTCAAAACCTCCATTGCCGTGTTCCGATCCCAATGACAACGGCAACCCTTGGCGGTGACATTGAAGTTCCAACACTAGATGGTGCTCGCGCTAAAGTATCCATCACAGCCGGATCACAATCTGGCCGTAAATTCCGTCTTCGCGGAAAAGGAATGCCGGTCATGAATTCGGGAAGCAACGGCGATATGTACATCCACACGATTGTGGAAACGCCTGTGAACCTGACGAAGCGCCAAAAAGAACTGCTTCGTGAGTTTGAAGCGGATGGTGGTGGATCACATAACCCCGAAAGTGAAGGCTTCTTCACCCGGGTAAAAGATTTTCTAGCTGAATTAAAAGATTAAAATCACCCCCTCTCGCCAGAGGGGGTTTTTTTATGCTACACCCTGACCCAACAAACGTCTTAAGGGGTGATCAAATGAGCGAATTAAAAATTGGTATTGTTGGGTGCGGCGGCCGCATGGGACGCATGCTGGTTAAACAGGTAGCAGATACAGCTGGCTGTACGATCATTGGCGGCACTGAACCTGCCGGCTCCCCTTTCCTCGGTCAAGACATGGGATCACTCGCGGGTCTTGATGCGCTGAATGTAGAAATCACAGACAATACACCCGCTCTATTTAGAATGGCGGATGCAGTGATTGATTTCACATCTCCC
>CAJXWA010000002.1 GCA_913062525.1 uncultured Alphaproteobacteria bacterium
GTATGAATGAGAGAGGAAACGGTGTTCAGGTATGGAATGCACCAGGTGCCATTATTGAAGAAAATAACATCAGTTTAGGTCGCGATGGTATTTTCGTAACAACCAGTAAAGAAAATGTTTTTAAAAACAATCGTATGGAAAACCTGCGATTTGCTATTCACTACATGTATACGGATAAAAGCAAGGTCATTGGCAATTACTCCCGTAACAATCACATGGGGTATGCCCTGATGTCATCTACGCATCTTGTCGTGGATGGCAATGTCTCTGAAGGTGATAAAAATCGCGGCATATTGTTTAATTATACCAACAAAGTAACGGTAACGGGGAATGTGGTCAAAGGGGGCACTGATAAGTGCGTCTTTATCTATAATTCTAATAGAAATCACTTTGAAGGCAATAGTTTTTCCGACTGCAACATAGGTATTCACTTTACGGCTGGTAGCGAACGTAATGTGATGACTAGAAACGCATTCATCAATAATCGAACTCAAGTTAAATACGTGGGAACGCGGTGGCTAGAATGGTCAACTATTGATGGGGGAAATTACTGGTCCGATCATAGTGCCTTTGATTTGAATAGTGATGGATTTGCAGATAGCGTTTATCGCCCTAACGATTTAACCGACCGCGTCATGTGGCAGTTCCCATCCGCAAAATTACTCATCAATAGCCCCGCAGTTCAAATTCTTAAATATGCGCAATCTGCATTTCCAGCAGTACACCCTGGTGGTGTGGTTGACAGCGCGCCCCTCATGGAAAACCCGACCATAACGGCCGTAGGACATGCGCAATGAAAATGACAAATTCACTCGCCATTAATCTTGTTGGTGTTGGTAAAAAATATAGATCCGTAATCGCTGTCGACAAAGTAGACCTTTCTCTTGCGAGTAGGGAATGCATTGCACTAGTTGGTCACAATGGTGCTGGTAAAAGCACTTTGATCAAAATGATGCTTGGGCTCGTAAAACCAAGTTTCGGTGAATTATCAATCTTAAATTGTGATCCGTTCGAACGGGATTTCGCTGATGTACGACGGGGTATCGGATTTTTACCCGAGCAGGTCCTTTTCCAAAAAAATATGACGGGGCTCGAAACTTTGATTTTTTATGCAAAGTTGAAAAAATTAAGGGATGTAATTTTTCCAGAATTGTTTGCACGAGTAGGGCTTGATAATGCCGCTGATCGCAAGGTTGGTACATACTCGAAAGGCATGCGCCAAAAACTTGGAATGGCGCAGGCGCTGATGGGGCAGCCTAAATTGCTGGTACTGGACGAACCCACGTCTGGGTTAGATCCTATGGCCCGTCAAAATGTATATAAAATAATTGATGAAGAGAAAACACGCGGGGCAACAGTCCTCATCTCATCACATGCTCTAACAGAATTAGATGAGCGTATTGACCGCGTTGTGATTTTGAAAGACGGAAAGGTGGTCGCTTCGGGCTCTATAGCTTTTCTTCGTAAAACCCTCGGAATGCACGCAAAAATTAAATTGTCTGCTGAATTGAAAGTTTGCGAACAAATTGAAAGATCTTTGGTAGGAAAATATCAACTTGAAAAACCAGTAGACGGAAAACTAGTTATATCAAGTCCGCTGGATATGAAAGCGGTCGTTTTGAGTCAAATTATGGCGCTTGGACTTGAAATCAGTGATGTTGAAATCAGTGAACCGACCCTTGAGAGTGTCTATAATTCTTACTCAAGTTCAGTTGTCGGGAGGAATAGCGATGACTGATATATTAACATTGGCAGTGAAAGAATTTCGCGACGGTTATCGCAATCGTTGGATTGTGCTCATGACGCTCGTCATGACGGGTCTGGCACTGGCGTTGGTACTGCTTGGAAGTGTGCCGGTCGGTGCCACCAAAATCAGCCCTCTTGCGGTGACGGTCGTCAGCCTATCATCTCTTAGTATATTTTTTATTCCTCTTATTGCCCTATTGCTTTCATATGACAGTATCGTTGGTGAGGACGAACGCGGCACACTTACATTGTTGTTGGTCTATCCAGTCTCTAGAACGGCCATAACCTTGGGTAAGTTTTTGGGGCAACTGCTTCTTCTTTCCTTTGTGATTATTGTGGGGTTTGGTATCGCTGTTTTGGCGATTGTCTTGATGGATGACATTCCGTTCTTTGAGCAAGAATGGAATGTTTTTTTGAAGCTACTCTTGTCCTCAATATTGTTAGGCGCAAATTTTCTCGCCATCGGAATTCTGCTCAGCTCTTGGATGAAAGAACGCGGGACGGCTGCCGCCAGCGCTATCGGTGTTTGGTTGTTGTTTGTTGTTCTGTTTGATATGGCCCTGATGGGTATATTATCCGCAAGTGATGGCGGCATGTTCAGCGATAATTTTATTAAATGGGTTATGCTCGCCAATCCAGCAGACGCATATCGGATGTTCAATTTGACCTCCAGTGCGGATACAGCGCTTCTTTCGGGAATGGCGGGGCTTCGCGGGGATCAAGGCGTGCCGGCCCAAGTTTTACTTGCACTACTCGTTGCTTGGATCGCCGTCCCGCTTGCGGGAGCATGCCTCGTTTTTCAAAGGAGATCGCTATGATCGCAAAAAAAATGGCAACTCTCATATTTGTCAGCGCGTTTCTTTTGGGATGTAACACGGAGGTTGCGACCTTACCGTCACCGGAAAAGTTGACGGAACTTGCCATTGGAAACTACTGCGGAATGGTTCTAACTGAACATGAAGGCCCCAAAGCACAGCTCTTTGAAAAAGGCAAGAATACTCCCCTTTGGTTTACAGCCGTAAGAGATGCTTTGGCCTATACCCGATTGCCGGGTGAGGGGCAAAGTGTTGTGGCTATATATGTCCATGATATGGGAAAAGCAAAAAGCTGGGAGAGACCAGACACTGACGGTATCTGGATCTTAGCCAGCGACGCCTATTATGTGATCAATAGCGAAAAACGCGGGGGCATGGGCATGACTGAGGTCGTTCCCTTTGGCGATCGGGAAAAGGCTATTCAGTTTATGAATGAATTTGGTGGAACGGTTGTGAGCTATCGAGATGTTCCAACTAAAAACCTATTCCCCGATTTTGACGAGCAAAACGTTGACGTTAGTGTCAGGTACACACAAGAGGCCGTTCAATGAGTAAAATAGAAGCTGCAAAACATCCAACGAGACGCCAGTTTATCGTCGCAGCGAGTGCGGTTGGTGCCTTATCCGTCGTGGGTTCACCTGTCATGGCGTCTGACGGTGCGCAATTGGTGACTTGGAAAGGGGCAGCACTTGGTGCTGAGGCTTCAATCCAGCTTTATCACCCTGACCCAAAATGGGCTCGGCGTCAGTTGGAGCGATGCTACAAAGAGATAAACCGATTAGAGAATTTATTTAGTCTGTACCGGCCAAATTCATCAATTTGTCTGTTGAACAAGAATGGGTCGCTGGAAAATCCGGATATAGATTTTATCCAACTGTTGTCCCGAGCAAAAGCGTTTACAGAAGTTAGCGGTGGTGCTTTTGATGTGACGGTTCAGCCTATGTGGAAATTGTACGCTGACCATTTTCAAGGTCCAAATGCTGACCCCAAAGGACCGGGAGCCGCGGTGATTAATAAAACCATCGATCTAATGGGGGCTGAAAATATTTATCTCGCATCTGATCGTGTGGGTTTCTTGAAAAAAGGAATGGGGATTACTCTCAATGGCATTGCACAAGGATATGTAACGGATAGAATTACACAGATGTTGCGAGATGCAGGTTTCGACAATGTGTTGGTATCTTTAGGTGAGCAATTCGCATTGGGCACCAAACCAGAGCAACAGAATTGGCGCGTCGGAATTATCTCTCCAGCGGATGGCGTTTCAATCACGAAAACTGTCGATTTAAAGAACGCAGCTATTGCAACATCAGGTGGGTATGGGAGTCCGTTCGCTCCAGATTCAAATCTGAACCATCTGATCGATCCGCGAACTGGTAAAACTGCTAAATTAAGAAAATCTGTATCAGTAATTGCGAATAATGCGGTAAAGGCAGATATGGTTTCAACAGCCTTATCACTAATGACTGAAAGTAAGGGGCGCGAATTGGTGGCAAATGATCCTTCAATTTTAGAAATGATCTATTCCAATGTTTTATAAGACTGAAAAACAAACGTTCAGCTTCAAACTTTGCAAGGATTAGCCCACAGGGGCAGGCGTGCAAAAGGCGATGGTATAAAGTGTTGCTGAGTTCTCCATTTACTTAACTTAGAATTTCAGTGATCTGGTCGTGGCTCACCGTTTCTTCTTTTTCCAACATTTTGAACAATACCTCTATTTTGGATTTATGATCTGTAATGGTGTTTACAGCCGACTGTTCAGCGTCTTTCAATAATTTGGAGACAGCTTCATCAACCTTATTTGAGATGGCTTCACTAAACCTTTTGGGTTGTGCAATTTCTCTTCCTAGAAAAGGATGTTCCTCGCTCTGACTTAGATCAATGGGCCCAATGTCTTTAGACATTCCCCAGCGGGAAACCATTGAGCGTGCCAGTTGAGTTGCCCGTTTGATGTCGTCATCAGCTCCAGAACTGACATTTCCCATAAAAATTTGCTCCCCAACTCTGCCCGCAAGAATTATTGCAAGCTGATCAAGCAGGTAGTTTTCATCAAGGGTATGTCGCTCTTCCCCGGGCAACATGTGAGTGGCTCCAAGAGCACGGCCACGGGGAATTATTGTCACTTTGTAGAGAGGATCAGCGTTAGGTGAATAAAAGGCGACAGCAGTATGGCCAGCTTCATGCACCGCAAGCCGCTTGTGCTCTTCGGGTTGTATGGCAAGGGTGCGGACAGTCCCCATGATAATCTTGTCTCGCATAGTGTCAAAATGTTCCGTAGTCACTTCGTCCACACCGTTCCTTGCCGCTGCGATAGCGGCTTCATTGACAAGGTTTTTGAGATCGGCGCCTGAGAAGCCTGGGCAACTAGCAGCCACTGTTGCAAGGTTAACTTCTTTGGCTAAGGGTACTTTGCGAACATGTACCTTCAAAATTTGTTCACGGGCTGTTTTATCAGGTAAGTCGAGAGTTACATGTCGATCAAATCGGCCCGGGCGAAGCAAAGCTGGATCGAGAACGTCGGGGCGATTGGTTGCCGCGAGAACAATTACGGCTTCATGACCTGAGAAGCCATCCATTTCTGACAAAATCTGATTGAGTGTTTGCTCTCGTTCGTCATTCCCGCCGCCAAAGCCGGTTCCTCTTGCTCGGCCAACGGCATCCAACTCATCAATAAAAATTATGCTGGGGGCTCGTTTTTTTGCCTCCTCAAACATTTTTCGCACGCGGGACGCGCCAACACCAACGAACATTTCAATGAATTCGGAAGCAGATATATGAAAAAAGTTGACGCCAGCTTCACCAGCCAATGCTCTGGCGAGGAGCGTTTTTCCGGTTCCAGGAGCCCCCATTAGCAAAACGCCTCTTGGAGGTTCAGCACCAACATTCTCATAGGTTTGCGGATGTTTCAGGAAATCGACAAGTTCGGCAACCTCTCGTTTAGCGCCTTCTTGTCCGGCCACATCGTCAAAAGTCACCTTTCGTTCAGTTTTCTCTTCTTGGGCCGAAGATCCAACTAAAAAATCCTGAGAGTTACGTCCGCCAAAACGATCCATAACATTACCCTGCATCCGTCGCAGGAAGAAAATATAAACGCCAAACAGAACAAACCACGGCACTATACTTTTAAGCCAGCCAATTCCATCATCCAAAGGGCGGTTCCATATGATGATATTATTTTTCTCGAGAAGTTTTATAAGATCGGGGTCGCCACTAGCCGGCGTGATTGTTGACACTCTTTCAAAATCAGTTGTAGTTGCTCCAAACTTCTTGGGTGAACTTAAGAGTGCGCTTGCTTTGTCCCCGTCAAGAGTGACTTCTTTTATATCACCGTTCAACACAGTTTGCTTAAATTCACTATATGAAATTTTAGCTTCTTTTGGTTGTTGCACCAATTGAGTGGACAATAACATTGCCGCAAACATAAACCCAATAATGGCAAACCAAACCCAATATGGAATTTGTTTCAAATTATCCTCCAAAAACAATGACTTTAGGGGCCCTCTTCGAATCGAGGAATTCAATTAAAGAAGCTAAATGAACGACGATCTTCAAAGTAACGCCGATACTTTTCTACTGAAAATTAAGCAGTTTCTTTTTTACCCGCGGTGAAGAAGAAGAACATTGATATGAAACAATTTTTAAGATTGTGACTTCATGGGTAGACCCGTCGAGTTTAGAGCAATCAAATAAAGAAGCCAGCCATAAGAAGACCCAAACTGGTAAGGCAGCCAAGTATGGGGACCCAAAGAGGTACGTAAAAGACTTCCCCTACGGTCTCTGCGCCGTCTAATAGTTTTATTCTGATCAGTGCTAGATTTACCAAAGTGAATACCAATAACACGACTATTGAAGTCATTTCAGCGAGTTCAACAATGGGTAGCGTATAGGCCAGAATGACAATAAGGCCGATGATGATCAGACTCGCAGTTATTGGTGTCCGGGTCCGGGGGGAAATATAGGTGATAAAGCTCGGTAACGATCCTTGTTTGCCCAGGCCATATAAAACACGAGAAGCCATAATGACTTGAATAAGGGCACCGTTAATGGTGGCAAAAAAGGCTATTAGACCAAAAAGACCCTTAATCCAGGGCGGGGCAGATGCAAACACCAGAGAAAGAGGCGTGGTAGAGCTCAAGAGTTCTGCCATAGGAACCATAAGAATAACAACAGAAACCACAATGAGATAGACGGTTGTCGCTAAGATAAGGGTGAGTAGGATACCCCATGGGAGCGTCTTTTTAGGCTGTTTTACTTCTTCCGCTATATTTGCAATATCCTCGAACCCAACAAAAGCGAAAAAGGCCAATAATCCAGCGGAAAAAATTCCTGACCAAGCCACTACTTCAAATGGCGGTATCAGTAAATGTGCATTGTTAAGTAAATCTGGAGTGACGAAGAAAGCATATCCAACAACTAACCCTAGTCCGCCAATTTCAATCAATGTTATTAAGGCTGCGAAACGTACGGACTCCAGAATACCCCAGATAGCAATCAAGCCCACTATTACGATAACAATGGCAAGCAAAAGGTCTTCAGATATCGGTATATATGCATGAAGATATGCAGCAGAACCCAAGGTAACTGCGGCAGAAGAGACTACTCCAGACACAACAACCATGAGGCCCACTAAAAGTGAAAAAGAAGGAGAACGGAAACCTTCTTTGACATAGGCGGCTTCGCCGGCACTTACGGGAAATCGAGTTGATAGCTCCGCGTAACTAAAGCCGGTGAATGAGACAACAATTGCAGCGACTACAAATGAAATTGGTGCGTAGTATCCCGCTTTTTCTGCGGTTCCTCCAATTAGCACATAGATCCCTGCACCAACGGTTACACCCAGACCGTACAAAACTAAAAGGGGTAATGAAAGACTACGTGCAAGTGTGGGCTCCGAACCTGTTTCCGAAGATTTGGAGTTCCTTATTGTTTTTACCATCACGAGTGTGTCCTTCAGTCAGAAGTCTTTATCTAATTTCGGCAGGTCCGCGAGAAATAATCAATCTTAGAAATAAGGGGGCGACAACGGTGGTTACGATGCTGACCAATATTAATGTGGATAGGAGCGAAGTTCCAATTTGATCTTGCTCCGTTTCTCCTGCAAAAACGCCGGCTTCATAGGCGATATCTAAAATGACAAGCTCAACGACGCCCCGTGCACTCATCGCTATGCCGATGACAGAGGCGCTTCGATTATCAAACCCCAAAACTCGAGCCATTCCCCCGGCACCAACAATTTTACTGACAATTGCAAACAACGCTAGCGATACAAGCAAGCCAGGCACTACAAATAGGGCCTCGAAATCAACATATAGCCCAATAGAGAGGAAAAATATGGGAGCTAGAACGGCTGAAACTGCCGTTGAAACGGTTGCTTTCAATTGCACATAACTGCGGATGCCCACTTGCGATTTTTCAAAGAATAGTCCGGCCATGAAAACGCCGATAATCCAGTGTAGTGATAGTGTTTCAGCAAGCCACCCATAAGCTAGAGCGGCCATTATCAAAACACTAAATTCCATAGCTGCGGCTTCTAGAGTTTTCAGTCCATGGCGAACCCGGGGGTATATGTGCACGCCGATGACTATTGTTAAGAGAAAGAATCCCACAATTTTACCAAACAGATAAAGAAACTCACTTAGGGCAGGCAGCTCTCCAGTTTCGACAATCGCGAGCAACAGCGCGAGTAGAAAAAGGGTGATAATGTCGTCAAACAGCGCCGCAGCGACTATGACTTCCCCTGCTGCGGTTTGCAGTATTTTTAATTCGGCTAAGATTTTGATAACGACAGGGAGGGCGGTAATCGACAAGACGACCCCTGTTAGTAGAGCCTGAATATCTCTTTGACTAGATCCCTCAAGCATATACCAACTGAGAATAATGCCGCCGATCAGCGGGACAACAACACCGCCGCAGGCGACGACCAAAGCTTTGCCAGAAGATTCCATCAGCTTTCTCGGTTGCATTTCGATGCCAGCATTCAGAACAATGAAAAAAACCGCGATGCTTGCTCCAATGTGTATCAAGTCATTGGCAATGATCTCGTGTAGGAACGGCTGACTATCACCATAGGTCGCTGCGAGCCAAACCAGTAAAATACCAGCACCAATTTCACCAACGGATGGCGGTAACTTTATGGCTTGGGCGGCACTTCCAAAACCGCGAGCCAAAACGAGGCAAATCAATAGAATTAGGAGAGGGCTCACGCGTTTTCCTTATTGTTTCTAATGTGAGTTTGAGTTTACAGTGGACACACGAACTGATCCTTGATTTGACGCACACCGATCACAATTTTCTTTTGAGCAAGATCAAAGCGGTAGATAACTTATTGAAACATAGTGGAAGTCTAATTTAGACGGGAAAATTCATGTTGCGGTTGAAGAGCGTCAAAATAGACACTTATCCCGATAACGTTGCCTTTCTTGCTCGGCATTGCGAAGCCTGCCGTCCTGAAGAATTCTTAGCTCTTAGAAAAATTGACGTTATCGCCGGAGATAAAAGAATACAAGCCTCTCTTTTAATCGTAGACGATGAGAATATGGTGGGGTTGAAAGAACTTGGTTTGTCTGAGCAAGCTTTTCGTCGCTTAGGTTTGGCCGAAGGAGCCAAGGTTTCTATAGCTCCTTCTCGACAACCCCGAAGTTTAGAGCATTTGCGAAGCAAGATACATGGTGCTGCTCTCAATCGAGAGCAGATTACGATGATTATCAACGATATTGTAAATCATAGGTATTCTGAGAAAGAGATCGCAGCTTTTCTCGTGTCTTCAGCAGGTTTTATGACAACAGATGAAATGTTGGCGCTTACCGAAGCGATGGCAAACGTTGGGCATCGATTGACTTGGGGGGAGCCTAACATTGTCGACAAACATTGTGTAGGGGGCGTGCCTGGTAACCGTACATCGATGATTGTTGTCCCTATTGTCGCGGCTCACGGTCTAATTATTCCAAAAACATCATCAAGGGCCATCACATCTTCTGCCGGAACAGCAGATACTATGGAAGTTTTGTCTCGTGTCGATTTGACAGTCGAGGAGATGCAAGATGTTGTGAAGAGGTGCAACGGTTGTATTGTTTGGGGCGGGCATGTAGGGCTCTCTCCGGTTGACGATATTCTTATATCGGTAGAGCGACCGCTTTCCATCAATACACGAGAGCAGATGGTCGCCTCGATCATGTCAAAGAAGATGTCTGCGGGATCTACCCATTTACTAATTGATATTCCTGTTGGTCGGTACGCGAAGGTTAGCAGCCTTGATAGCGCCATGCGCCTGCGCAAACTGTTCGAATTTGTAGGTGATAAAGTGGGCGTGCATGTGGAGGTTACAGTCACTGATGGGTCTCAACCCATTGGGCAGGGCATTGGTCCCGTGCTGGAAGCAAGAGATGTTATGGCGGTGTTAGCGTGTCAGCCAAATGCACCGTTGGATTTGCGTGAGAAATCTCTACAGATAGCAGGTGCGCTTTTGGAAACTGATCCCGATTTACGAGGCGGGAGTGGTTACGATAGGGCAAAAGAGCTCCTTGATTCAGGAGACGCATTATCGTCGATGGAACGTATAATTAAATATCAGGGTAAGGTTGATACCCCCTATACCTTGGGGACTTTGACGAAAGATGTTTTGGCCCCTCGTCGAGGGACCGTTAGCGCCATAGATTGTTTCCGCATTAGCCGACTTGCACGACTTGCCGGAGCACCGTTTGAAAAAGGTGCAGGAATTGATTTATTCAAAAAAATTGGCGACACAGTTGCGTCGGGAGAACCTCTCTACCGAATATATGCCAACTTTCAATCGGATTACGCCTTTGCTAGTGAGTTTGCAGCAAAAGACAACGGTTATCACCTGGAGTGAAATCGTCTCCGATAAGGGGGCTTCCAATTGTGTTTTACTGACTCCGCTTCGTATTAAGCCGCTGAGAGAGGAAATTTGGAATGACAATTAAAATTAAATTTTGTGGTGCCGCTGGAACTGTTACAGGTTCATGTTATTGGGTGCGGACGGAAAGTTGTCAGTTTTTGATCGATTGTGGATTGTTTCAAGGAACTAAAACCCTGAAGGCATTGAATTATGATCAGTTTCCATTTTTGCCCTCTGAGATAGATTTTGTACTGCTCACACATGCGCACACCGATCATAGCGCTATGGTTCCAAAACTTATTAACGCAGGTTTTAGGGGGCCGGTATACGCCATACATGCGACTAAAGAGCTGCTGAATTACATGTTGCCAGATAGTGGGTACATTCAAGAAATAGAAGTTTCCAGGCTCAATCAACGCAACCAACGGCGCGGAAAACCTCAAGTCAAACCTATTTATACACAAAAAGAGGCTGAATTAGCTCTCAGTCAAATTCAGGGTGTTGATTATGGCGTATGGATTGAGCTAGGTCGAAATGTAGAGGCTCGTTTTTGGAATGCTGGCCATATTCTAGGCTCAGCCTCTATTGAGATGAAAATCCAAGATAATGGCAAGATGCGCAAATTGCTTTTCTCAGGCGACATCGGCCCCGACCACAAACTTTTCCATGAAGATCCTGACGCTCCGTCGGGATTTGATTTTGTCATTTGTGAATCGACCTATGGGGGACGTAATCGACAAGATGTATCTATTCCTGAGCGGCGGAAAATACTGGCAAATGAGATTAATCAGGCTATGGCTGCGGGCGGTGCTCTTGTAATTCCATCTTTTGCTGTTGAACGAACGCAGGAGCTGCTTCTCGACATTTCTTGGTTGTTACAAAATGAAAAAATACCAGGATCCTTGGTGTTTTTGGACTCCCCTCTAGCTATAAGAATAACGGCTGTATTCGCTAAGTTTGCAGAGGCCCTGCAGAATGTCGGTAAACATACGCCACCCTTCAAGCATAGCAGCTTCCGTTTTACGGAATCCGTCGACGAGAGCAAATCAATTGCGGGCTACACTGAGGGCGTTATCATTTTAGCGGCCAGTGGAATGTGCGATGCGGGCCGTATTAGGCATCATTTGAAAAATCATCTTTGGCGGCCCAAATCGACAATTTTGTTGGTGGGATATCAGGCTGAGGGAACTTTGGGTAGTTTGCTTGAAAAGGGTCTGAAAAGTGTGAAAATCATGGGAGAAGCTATTCAGGTTAGGGCCAGAATCCGAAAAATTGATATTTATTCAGGGCATGCTGACGGAGCGGGATTAATCCAATGGATAGATGCGCGTTCACCCATTGAGAGTGGCTTGTTTTTGACACACGGAAATAAGGAGGCTCTTTATTCTTTGAAATCTGACATCTTAAATTCTGGGTTTGATGAAAACAAACTCTTGATCCCGATGCTGGATGACGATTACGAACTGACAAGCTCGGGCAAGGTTAGTCGGATAACAGATGTTTCCAAAAGGCTTAACGTTGAGCAACTCGATAAACCTGATTGGCATAACGAGTTAGCTCAATTGACATTAGATGTTCGGGCAGTTCTCGAGCAGGCAAACGGAGATGATCATCGCAAAGACATTTTGGCGCAACTCAGGAAGTCATTATTAAAAGAGGGAAAGGGGCAAGGACATGCCAGATGACAACAAGGCTCCTAGTTCTTTAACGCTGGACGCATTTTCACCGCAAGAAATAGCACAGCGAGTTGAAAATGCAGCCATATCCAAGGCAAATATTGGTTTTGCATCAACCCTTATATTGGCCATTTTGGCGGGAGCATTCATCGCTTTTGGTGGAGCATTTTATACCCTTGTAATAACCGGGAGCGGCTTAGGATTTGGCCCGACAAGAATGTTGGGGGGGCTCGCCTTTTCCACTGGGCTTGTATTGGTCGTCGTCGGAGGCGCTGAGCTGTTCACTGGAAATAATTTAATTGTTATGGCGTGGGCAGACCGCAAAATTACACACCTGCAGCTCTTTAGAAACTGGAGCATTGTCTACATAGGGAATTTGTTAGGATCGTTAGGTATTGCGTTGCTAGTTGCAATGTCGGGCATTCTGGCACTGGATGGTGGAAACGTAGCTTTGACTGCTATTGGAATAGCTGAGGCAAAGTTAAATTTACCCATGGATGAGGCTTTTGTTCGGGGTATTTTATGTAATACTTTGGTTTGCTTGGCAATTTGGTTGTGTTTTTCGGCTCGATCAGTGGTTAGTAAAATTCTAGCAATTGTTTTCCCAATTACAGCGTTTGTGGCCCTAGGGTTCGAGCATTCTATCGCCAATATGTATTTGATCCCCATCGCCTATTTTGCCGGATCTGAAGCGGTCACTTTCAGTGGGTTTGTAACCAACATTATTCTTGTCACTGCGGGAAACATAATCGGTGGAAGTGGTTTCGTTGCCATAACCTATTGGATGGTTTACCTCCGTAAAAGCTAGTTCTTTTCGTGGTATTGAGTTGCATCAATGCGCTCCTAAAGCAATCGGTTGACTGTAGAAGTCGAAGGCAATCTTTAAAGCAGGAGTAGGAAATGTCCATCAAATCTATACTCGTCCATGTGGATCAGAACAACTCAGATAATGCTCTGCAGGCTGCAGCATTGTTGGCTGACAAATTTAGTGCTCATGTTAATGGTGTCGGTGTGGAAAACAGAGTCAATGTTCCCACATATGTCACCGCGGAATTACCGCGCGAACTTCTCCAATCCTTTGCAAAACAACAAGAGGAGAGACTGGAGGCGTCGCAGAAAGCTTTCGAGAGAAAAATGAAAGACATCGGTAAAATAGCCACGGCATCTTGGGAAAGTGGGATCGAAGAAGTCATTCCGTTTATTGGCCGCAGATCCCGTGTAAACGACCTCACGATTATCACTCAAGATAATCCGAACTCAACCGGCAGGAACATTGTAGACGATGTCGTTGTTTCGGCAGCGGGCGCCGTTTTGGTAGTGCCGCATCTTGCAATAGGAGAGACAATCGGTGAGGCAGTTACAGTGGCTTGGAACGATAGTCCAGAGTCCGCAAGAGCTGTGCGCGCAGCGCTTCCAATTTTGAAGAAAGCTAAATCTGTCGATGTAATCATTATTTCAAAATCAGAGGAAGACCAGTTTAAAGGATCTGACGTGGCTCGGTATCTATCTGAACATGGCATTGAGATCTCTTTGAAAATTGTTGCTAATAGCGCCATTGATGTCGCGAATGTGATCCTAAATAATGTGTTTGAAAAGGGACATGACTTAATCGTAATGGGAGCCTTTAGTCATATGCGACTGCGTGAAGCCATTTTAGGTGGCACCACACGGAACATATTTGCTCATATGACTGTTCCTGTTATTTTTTCTCATTAATTACAGATATAATATCGGCTACTGTTTCCTCTTAAGGTCATCTTAGGTGTTTTGGGTGTTGAACTCAGTTCGGCCAATGACCAGAAACGATCACTGCCGACAGTTGCTTGTAACTTAAGACCGTTTTTTGAACCTTTGAGTGGATAGAGCTGCAATTACGTCTGCAGGTAAGCAACGGGGACGATCCATGATCATATCTGCGAGCAAATGAGCGCCCATCAATGAGCTAAGAATACCGTAAGAGCCATGGGCGGCGGAAATATAGACGTTGTCCCATTCCGGTGCCAGACCAATGATGGGAAAGCGGTTTCTAGAGGTTGCCCGGACAGATGCACGCTGTGTTAGGACTTCTAAGCCGACCTCTAGGCCGGGAATTGCTTCAGCCAATTTTTGAATATTGTCCTGATCATCCTGTTTGATAATATTCGAATGATCTACGCTGGGCTGGAACGTGGCGCCCAGAGTGTGAACTCCATTTTGTGCAGGCATTAGATATCCTTCATAACAAATACCGCATTTAAGATTTGCTGATTTCTGTGTGGATTTCACCTGAGTGATTTGTCCGCGGACCGGGATAATCGGAAGGCTGGGCACGAATTCGAGAACTGCCGGGCCGCACGCCAAGACAATGACATCAGCGTCGATGCCTTCAAGGTTTTCAATAGGGGTATTAAGGTAGTGTTCGATATTCTGCATGTATGCTGCGCAGAGTTTCCTTGGCGCGATACTGCCCCCATCCGGCAAATACAGGGCGCCGTATTCAATATCAACACCAGCAATTTTTGTGGCCTCTTCGGAGGAGACAAGGTGCATGTGATCTGACGCCCAGTCCCAGTTTGTCACGGTTCGTTTCAAACGTTTTTCTTTTTTCTCCGTATCCATTACATGTAGCACACCGGTTGGGCACCAATCGATATCATCGAATGTCTTAAAGCTACGGAGTGCTAAAGCATAGGCGGCTGAATAAAAATCAGCATCCGGCCCGCGCAATGCAGAAAAACGTGGGTTATATAGTCCAGAAAAATTCCCAGAGGCACCGTTCGCAAGTTCAGAACCAGCTTCATAGACAACAGGTTCTTGGCCCAGTTGGTGGAGTACCCAAGCCAGTGCGCATCCAGCTAAACCACCGCCGATAATCGCAATTTTCACGTCTCTTTACCTGCGAAGCAGCCGATTATCATCTCACGTTTGCGCCCGAATCCCGTTACTTTTTCAACGAAAAATCCGGCTGCGATGAGGCCCCTTCGCACTTTTCCTGCGGCAGTAAAAGTCGCAAGGCGCGTTCCTTTGCGGCTTAATCGAGCCATATTTTCCATAACAGTGTCACTCCACATATCAGGGTTTGTGGAAGGTTTGAAACCGTCTAGAAACCACGCATCGACATCAGCAACGAGTTTTGGAATCGCATCGTTGATATCATCGAAAATGAGCGTAAGCGTTACGCGCTCATTTAACACAATACGATGAAAACCGGGAATTTTTGGTGGGTAATGCAACACCAATTTCTGCAATCGGCCGTCAAAAAAGGTAAGCCACGGTTGTAGGTACAATCCTATTTTTTCCGCGTCTAATGGATATTTTTCAAAAGAAATGAAATCAAGTGATTGCTGCGGGTCCGTCGTTTCTTCAAATAATTTCCACGCCGACAAAAAATTCAAACCCGTTCCAAAACCTGTTTCACAAATAACAAAACGATCGGGTTCCAACCAAGTTTCAGGTAACTTGTTACCGTCCAAAAACACAAATTTGCTTTCCGCTAATCCGTTATCAGCAGAAAAATACAAATCATCAAATTCAATTGATTTTGGCGGGTCTATTTGGTGTAAATCAGTCATTTCCTGATCTGTCTTAAAGCACTGGCAGATTTCTTCAAATCAATAATTCAGAACGCGATTACAGAAGATGTAAATATTTCCCCAATTAAATGATCTAAACGGGCCCGATGCAAATGACGGTCAACCTTATCGACGATCTGGTGGGGAATATTGGTTGGCTCATTTAGCCGGGACCGCACATGACTTCAACGCCACGGGCGAGGGCAACCAACTGTGGGCCGATTTCTTCTCGTAATTTTTCTTCTGATACAAGGTATGCCGATCCTCCGCAGTTGAAGGACATGAGATCACCATTATTGTTATCTTTCACGGGTACACCAACGGCGTAGGTTGCCCGTTGCCATTCTCCTGCGGACACACAGAAACCGTGATCAACATAATCCTTATGAGCGGCCTCGAATCCCCGTTTAACTTTGTCCCAATCGTCCTTGGCGTGCCTTCTGACATTATCAAGAAGGAAATCTCGTTCAGACTCTTTCAATCCACATAGAAATGCGCGCCCCATGGACGTTGTGGCGATGGGAATGTAGGAGCCAATTTCAAGCACCAGTGTACTTGAGACGGTCCCTCGTACAGCCTCTACATATAACATGGTCAATTTTTCTCGAGCACCAAGGGCGACACTATATCCAGTTTGCCGCGCCATTTCTCGCATGGCCGGGCAGGCACAAAGGCGCAGGCGGCTGTTGGCTAAAACGGCGTATCCTAGGGACAAAACGGCTGGAGAGGGCTCGTAGCGCCCAATGTCTTCACGGTGAATTAGGTAGCCTAGTTGAACAAGCGTGCTGGTCAAGCGAGAAACAGTTGATCTTGGCAAAGCGGTTCTTTTGGCTAATTCATTGTTCCCGACGGCTCCCTCACCGGGCTTAAAAGCGCGAAGTATACCAAGCCCACGCGCCAGCGATGTTACGAAATGGCGATCTTTCTCGGGGGAGCCTTCTAAATCTTCAATTGTCATTTTTTTATCAGTATGTCCAACGCAGCTATATATAAATTTATCTAAAATTAGGTTAAACGTAATAATTTCTTGCGGAATCATATTCCGCTATGCAGAATAGCCCCTCAGCAGATTATACAAAAGAAAAAAACATCTGCCTTTTGGGAGGAATTCAATGCGAATGAAAATAGGTTCAATTTCCGTAGCGTCCGCCATCGCTTTCAGTATCACTGGCCTTGCCACTGCTGATGAGGTGAAACTACCGAGTACAATTGCGTGGAGCGCATACAATACTGGCACGACTGGATATAATCAGTCTGTTGCCATCGGTAAGGCCTTGAAAGATAAATACGGAGTAAGTCTCCGTGTGGTTCCGGGCAAAAATGATATTTCACGTATGGCTCCACTACGTAATAATAAAGTACAGTTTGTTGCCAATGGTGGCGGTACTTATTTTGCATCTGAAGGCATTTTCAATTTTGCCGCAAAAGCTTGGGGCCCACAAAAGCTCCGTATTTTGATGACAGCGACCTCTGATGCCAATATCAGTCTTGGAACAGCTGCAGATGCAAACATCAAAACAATGAAAGACCTTAAAGGCAAACGCGTCGGTATCGTTCGCGGCTCGCCTGCGTTGACTATTGGCGCTGAAGCGGCACTTGCTTTTGCTGGATACACTTTTGATGACGTAGAAGTCATTGAATTTGGTGGTTACGGCGCGATGTGGAAGGGAATGGTCAGTGGTCAAGTTGATGCTGCGATTGCCTCTACTGTTTCGGGTCCGACTAAGAAACTCCAAGCGTCTCCACGTGGCATTTTCTGGCCAGACTGGCCTCATTCAGATAATGCTGGTTGGGACCGCGTTAAAAAAGTAGCTCCATATTTCGTTCGCCATACAGCGACGTTGGGATCTGGCTTGTCGAAGGAAACTCCGCAAGAAGCCGGCGCGTATCCTTATCCAATTCTGGTTACCCGTGACGACCAGGAGCCGGCCCTTGTTTATTCTATGACGAAAGCCATTCACACACAGTATGACAATTACAAAGATGCGCTTCCTGCAATGCCGGGTTGGGCTCTTGATAGACAGACGTTTAAATGGGCGGTTCCGTACCATGAAGCTGCTGTTAAATACTGGAAAGAAGTTGGTGTATGGACTGCCGATATGGACACCCATAATAACGGCCTGATCGATCGCCAAGACACACTCGCTGCAGCCTGGGCAACCATGGCTTCAATGGACGTGTCTGACGACGACTTTAAGGCTAAATGGATGGAAGTTCGTGCTGCCGCTCTTAAGTCGAAGGGCATGAATCCCTAATGGACGTACGCGATAATGAAATAGAAACGGAGGCGGCTTCCCAGGAGGGGGGCCGCCATCGTTCCCTTAGTAACGGATGGCGTTTGCTTTTAATGACGGCAACAGTCGTTGTCACATTACTCGCCGTTAATCAGCTGTTTAATATAGGCTTTTTCGTCGGACATATTTGGTTAGATAATAAATACCAATATGCATTGTTCGGATTACTTGTGCCTTTGAGCTTTCTGATATTCCCAGCGTCAAGCGCTGCGAATAAAGAGAAAGTCCCTTGGTACGATATTCTGGCAGCCTCAACTATGTTCGGCCTTCTGGTGTATTTCTTCCTAAATGCCGAAAAAATCCTTGATAGCGGCTGGGAAATGGGCGCACCGACACATATTGTGGTCCTTGGTTTTCTCCTTTGGGTTTTGGTTCTTGAAGCAACTCGCCGTGCAGGTGGAACAGCACTTTTTGTGATCGTCACTTTAATCTCGCTTTATCCGCTATATGCAGATGTTATGCCTGGCCCAATTTCAGGGTTATCCAGTTCAGTGGCAGATACATTGGCATACCACACCCTTAGCGCCGAAAGCATGTTGGGTATTCCCATGCAAGCCTTGGCTAACTTGGTCATTGGCTTTCTGATCTTTGGTGTCGCGTTGACACAAACTGGTGGCGGTGCCTTTTTCATCAATTTGGCCTTCGCACTTTTAGGGCATGTGAGAGGCGGACCTGCCAAGGTTGCCATTTTTTCCTCAGGTTTGATGGGCTCGATGAGCGGAAGTGTTGTCTCTAATGTGATTACGACGGGTGTAATGACAATTCCAGCCATGCGTAAGACAGGTTTTAGCCGATCTTATGCCGCCGGAGTGGAAGCTTGTGCGTCAACAGGTGGTGTGCTTATGCCACCGATCATGGGATCTACAGCCTTTATTATGGCCGTTTTCCTTGATGTGCCTTATATCACCATTGCAGTAGCAGCAATTATTCCATCTGTTCTATATTATCTGGCCTTATTCATTCAAATCGATGCATTTGCCGCCAAAAATGAAATGCCGGGTATTCCAAAAGAGAAGCTACCAAGTCTCAAAAAGACTCTCCTGGAAGGATGGCATTTCATTGCAGTCTTCGTTCTGCTGATTGTAATGCTGATTTATCTTAAGCAAGAAGTTCTCGCGCCGTTTTATGCCACAGTGCTTCTTTTGGCTATAAACCAGCTTTTCCCGCACACGCGTTGGAAAATGAAGGACCTGTATGCATTCATTGAAGCAACCGGAAAATTGCTTTCAGAAATTGCATCTATTCTCGTGGGCGTCGGATTGATTGTTGGTGCTTTGTCCATAACTGGAATGGCTGGAACGCTGGTAAATGATCTGATCTTTATTGCCGGCGGCAATATCCTTGTTCTTCTTGCCATGGGTGCGATTACCAGTTTCATTATGGGAATTGGCATGACAGTTACGGCAGCCTATATTTTCTTGGCTATCGTTCTCGCACCTGCCCTCATACAGGGGGGCTTGAATCCAATGTCAGTCCATCTGTTTATTCTCTACTGGGGCATGGTATCATTTATCACTCCTCCCGTTGCTCTTGGTGCTTTTGCCGCAGCTTCTATTGCTGGTGCAAGCCCCATGAAAACAGGGTTTCAAGCAATGCGTCTTGGATCAATTATCTATTTTGTTCCATTTTTCTTTGTGTTGGACCCTGCGCTCATATTGCAAGGCGAGTTATCGCGAACTCTTCTTTTGTTCGTCTGCGCCGTGGGAGGCGTAATTCTGATCGCCAGCTCTCTTCAAGGATATTTGATGGGAGTGGGTAATTTGCATCGGCATCCTATTCTAGGGTGGCCTATTCGTGGGTTTATCTTGGTCGGTGGACTTTGCCTTGCAACACCAGGCGGAAGTAAGCTAATTCCATTTAGCGATCTCCAACTCGCTACAGCAGCACTTATATTTGCTGGATCAGCGTCTCTTTGCGCTTTTCTTATGGAACGGCGCTACCAAAGGCAGCTTGCTGTCTAACTAACAGCCATCTTCAGCGGAATTTTGTTCCGGTGGAAACATATGACCGCCACCAGTGATCCGGTTACTGGTGGCGGTTTTTTTATGACTTGTCTTGTTGAGTTCGAGTTTCCATTTCCGAGCTTCCACAAGCTAACAAGTTAAATTTAAACGGTCATGCCAGGCTGCGATACTTTCGTTGGGGTATTCTTCGAAAGATTTATCGGTTTCAGAAGGGCTCGCACGAACCCACGAGGGCTTGTAGCCCACCATCAAATGCGTGTGTTCAGGTGGCGTTGGCAGTTTTGTATCAATTGCAGCCGCATGTGGATGAACCAATTCAGGCCATCTTGGGTCCCAACCCCAAAGGTGAGAGCCGCATGTTTTGCAAAAGCTCCGCTGCATAGGGCTTTCAATTTTTTTCTGCGTTATTTCATCAATCTGCCTCGCTTGATAGATCGACAGATTTTCTTTGCCTCGAACTTTCAAAGAGGCAAAGTCACCTGACAGATTTATTGCGGAACCACTACTACCCGCCGTCTTACGGCAAATTGAGCAGTAACAAATGTTGAAAGGGTAGGGGTGCTTTGATTGCAGAGAAAATTTTACGGACTGACAATGACAAGAACCATCAAGTTTCATTTTTACGTCCTCAAACCAATACGGGATCACATCGTACTAGGTCCAATACGGCATTGTCCCCTAATTTCTTCTGGGCACATAGCTTGCTGATTGTGTTTCGTCAGGCATTTGCATTTTCTGGGAGAAGGGTGACGAGTTTAGAGACCTCTAAATACCATGGGAGGAGACTGGAAACCGATGCCGCTGCAAATGTAGTTATTCTACTCAGTTGAATTTTCTAACGTTTGGTATACAAGTAAGGCAGAAAATACTCTTAAACCTAGTTACCAACATACAGCGGAGAAGGTAGAAAAATGGGATCAGGAGGCAACCGACCAAACAATGCCGATGACAAAATGATAGCGGCTATGGCGCGTGGTGATGACAATGAGTTTAAAGATCGCAGTCCAATTAAAAATGCAGATAAGAAACTGATTAAGGCTAAAGACGCAATCGCAGAAAAATCACAGGAAAAGACTGAGAGATTGAAAGCGTTGAGATTAGCTGCTGAAAAAGAAGCCAAGGCAAAGTGACGATAGAAGAGCACTTAAAGGGCTAATGGCTGGAATAAGGTTTAAAAGACTTTCTATCTTGTCTGTACCACCAGAATTTCTGGCGTAGCTTCATGCCCGGTAGAAATTCCTTCTGCCAGCCTCGATGAAAGACACTCCCGCAGCCACCGTGATGCGAGCTCTCGGAATGCGGCGCTGGCTGATGCCTTGGCAGGTGACGCTGTAGGGGTGCGTGAATTATACTGATCTACTCTCAAAGTGTTAGCATTCTGTGGTGACACAGATTAAAACTATCACGGAACAACTGAAAAAAATAATTATAAACAGGAGTTAGTATGTTTAGCCATATTATGGTCGGAGCAAACGACGTAGAAAAAGCAAAAATATTTTACGATGCGATCCTTGGAGAACTGGGACATAAACCAGGCATAATAGATGCTCATGGCCGGTGCTTTTATTACACAAAAGCCGGAATATTCTCAATCAGCAAACCTATCGACGGTGAGGCCGCCTGTAATGGCAACGGCAGCACCATTGGTTTTGCGGCATCAACAACTGAATTGGCAGACAAGTGGCACGCTGCTGGTGTGGCCAACGGTGGAATTACATGTGAGGACCCTCCTGGTGTCCGCAAAGGTGGTAATGGTGATCTGTATCTTGCGTACCTGCGGGATCCATCAGGCAATAAGATTTGCGCCCTTCACCGCGTAGGATAAAGCCCACAATTGACCTGTCCCGTTTTCCAGCTTCAATGGTTTTCGCCGGAAAACGGTGCAGTGAAAGTTTAGTTTACTTATAAAAACAAGGCGCGTTATGGCCAAATCGGCACCAATTTATGTGATTGACCGTAAAACCGGGATTGAGTTTGAAGAGACCATTTTGGGAGAAAAATGGATCCGGTGGGCGTATCAAAATTCTGAATCTCATCTCCTTGAACGCGTTTTATTTCGGTCGAGCTTTATCAGTAAATTGATGGGTGCATGGTACAGTTCCTCCTTTTCCAAAAGCAAAATTGTCCCAACAATTACAGAACTTGAAGTCGACGAGAGTGAATTTGCGGAGACGACTGAAAGTTACACATCCTTCAACGATTTTTTTATCCGCCGTTTAAAAGAAGACGCGCGACCTTTCAGTACTAAAAAAGAAGATATTGTGTCCCCTGCCGATGGGCGCACACTAGTCTTTCCAAAACTCGACAAAAATACGTTTATTCCCGTTAAAGGGTTTCCGTTTTCAATAAAAACAATGCTGCCAGATGTTTATGAGCGTTTTACCAATGGAGCGCTTGCTATTATTCGGCTGTGTCCTGCGGATTATCATCGGTATCATTTTCCTTGTACGGGAACCATTACAAAGAGTGCTGACATTCAAGGTGCGCTGCATTCCGTCAATCCCATCGCGCTGGGCAGTGGTCCAGATATTTTCGGTGAAAACAAACGGACATACACGCTTATGGATACGCAAGATGCGGGTACTATGTGCTTTATTGAGGTTGGGGCCTTTGGCGTTGGTAGTATCGTTAATACCCGTACAAACGGCACTGTCCAAAAAATGGATGAAAAAGGATTTTTCAAATTTGGTGGCTCAACAGTTGTTGTCGTGTTTGAGCAAGATCGAATTCAATTCAGTGAAGATCTCGTCAAAAATAGCGCGGCAGGCAGGGAAACCTTGTTAAAGGTGGGAGAGCCTTTGGCAACTGTTCTCTCGTAACTGAAAATTCCTCTGTTCTGTCGTCTCACATGGCGTCATCAAAAGTCAACGTCTAGGCCCATTCCAGCAGCATCAGCCTTCTTTAACACATGATGGGCAGCAGCAAGATCCTGGGCTGCGATCCCCAATGACCGATAAAGTGTTATTTGAACGTTATCTGTTCGGCCCGCAATTTCCCCTGAAATAACCTGGCCAATTTCGCCCTTTATATCCTTTTTGGATAAAGTGCCTGCGTTGATCATATGGACGATTTCACCGGCCTGTGCCTCAGCCGATTTTAAATAGTCGACCCAAACCGAAGATCGAAGCACAGCCTCATCGTCTATTTCGCGCATAGACGGAATGGACGAGCCCACTACGTTCAAATGAGTGCCAGCACGTAACCATTGACCGTTCAGTATCGGGGTGGGGGACGCAGTTACGGTGCAGATAATATCGGCATTTTGCACGGCAGCTTTTACATCTGTTCCAGAGAAAATTTCTAGCGCTGGGTATTTGATCGCAGCACGGGCTGCAAAGTCGCTGGCTTTATCAGCAGAACGGCCCGCTACATAGAGCCGCTGTATGTCTCTAACGGCACATACAGCGTCCAGATGAAATTCAGCCTGTTCTCCGTACCCGATTATGGCTAGTGAACTTGCGTTTTCACGGGAGAGGGTTTTGGTCGCCGCGCCACTGGCTGCGGCAGTTCTGATGGCAGTGAGAAGCCCCGCATCCATCATTGCTATAGCGCTGCCCGTTTCGCTTTCGAACAGGACAATTGCGCCGGAGTGTGAAGATAATCCCAATGCTGGATTTCCTGGAAATAGACTGACAAGTTTAACGCCGAAACAGGAAGGATCAGAAATCGCACCGGGCATTATTCCCATTTTGTTGTCTCCCCCCACGGGAATAGCATTTCGCAGGGGTAATGTTTCAGTGCCTTTAGACACATTGACCATGGTAGCGGCGACAACATCAATAGCCTCTGTCATTGGGAGAAGGTGTCTGACATCTTGACTGCTTAGGATTTTCATTGCTCAGACAGGCTCCCATCTTTCCACTTAGGTCCCGTCTCCTGCAGTCCTAAGGATTTCTCTAATAAGGAGGTGTATAGATCAGGGCGGACGACATAGGGAAAATGCCCACCCCATAAAAACCGAAACGCAGAGGACGGATCTAACCGTTCGCGAACGGCATCCCTAATTTCAAGCGGGATCAACGGGTCGTCAGCGGTCTCAATTGTGATCACTTCAGATTGATTTTGTGGTAATTCAGGCCCTGTTTTTAAGGCGTTAAGCCGTGCCCGTAATTCGCTTTCCAAAATTCGACCATCGGATTCTTGCAACAATAATTCAACCAAATCGCTTTGATCAGGATGGACTTTGGCCCATGCTTTCAATCCGTTACCAAATCCCGCCCGAAGGTCATCTATAGGTGCCGTTTCCAAATCCATTGAATAAGGAGCACGTTGATCTAACCCTTTCACAGAATGCAGGGTGTTAGCGGCAAATAGTTTCACAATTTTTGTGGGGTACGTCCCTGCAAAATACTGTGCTAAATAGCCACCAAGCGACGAGCCGAGTACGCTCGCACTTTCAATATGTAACTGGTCAAATAATTCCGCTAAATCTGCGGCCCAATCTTTGATCCCACCACCATCGGGGTAGCTGATTGCGACAATGCGCATTCGATCTGATAATGCTTCGATCTGGTGCCAGAATATGTCTCCGCGACCAAGGGTGCCGGGGATTAATAATAATACGGGGCCCGCACCCACATCAAGGACACCCCAGTTGCGACCGTTCAAGATAACTCGTGTTTCGGGGTTTGCTGCCGCAAAGCGATCACGATCGTTGATTAATGGATTGGTCATGCAAAAGTGTCCTTGGTTGGCTGCTCATAAATAGGCGCGGGGCGGGTATAAAGGATCTTAGCAAAGTTCGGAGTGATTGCGCTAGAGGGTGCATTCGTAATGAGCAGTTATTAACGGCGTACTTTAACTCACGCCAAATTAAATCATCCGTAACGGCTATTGCCCCATATGCTTTTTTAAAAAACTCTGGACCTTGAGTATTGAATCTTCGTGAGCGGCCAAATCATAATGATTAGTTGAGAAATATATTGGAGGGGAAGCCTTCTTGCTCGCGGTCACTGTATCCTTGCGGTAATTCGGATTGTCAAAGAAATGAGTGACACCGGGGTATACAGTGAGAGAAATATCATTCTCATACTTTGGGGCTTCGTTGAGGGCTGCTTCGCAGCTTCCAAGCGACATTAGGTCATCCATGTCACCAGCGAATACGAGAAAAGGGACCTGCAATGCCACATCAGAAATACAGTTGGGGTAAAAAGCGATGCCAGATTTGAATGTTCCCTCGGCAGATTTGTTTTCACCCGTTTTTCCTAGAATTGAAAATAAGCGGCTCGCTCCCATTGAAAACCCAAATAGACTGATTTCTTCATCGTTTACAAAATCTAGACCTTTCAAATAGCGGGCTCCGTTCATAGCATCTGCTGGCATGCCGACTGAAGGAGTATCTGTGGCACCTGTGCCGCCTCTTGATCTAAAGCTATCGATGACAAGTGCAACGTATCCCCAGTCAGCTATGAGTTTGGCCCATTTTAGATGTGAGGGCTGTAAGCCGTCGGCGCTGACTAAAATTATCACTGCGGGGCGAGGGGTGTTGATAGTGGGACGAAACAAATGCCCGATCAATTCGATCCCAGGCTTGGGTGTTAAGATTATTCCGTTTGCTTTTGCCTTCTTGAGCTTAAACGGCGAAATAGGCGTCGGTGCGGATGGAAAAGATACAATTTCTTGGGCTTGGAGTAATTTTATCTGAGGTGCCAAAACCCCCATAAGAGCAACTGCCGTTAAGCCAATGAATGACTTTTTTATTAGTCCAATGTTTGGTGTTACCCAGATTTTCAAAATATCGCTCCCAACAATATTAGGTTTTGGGATATGAGGCCATTCCACACCGAAATCCTGCCTCAGATCAACTCAATGGTCATTAAAAATGCCGGTTGGTTTGTTGTCGATGCTCAAAGAGTTTTTCCGGCGCCAGTAATTTTTAACACCTTCTGGTCCCATGTCTTCATAATAGGGAACAAGTTCGTCTTCTGCGCGGCTTTTAGCAAAACTCATAATCGGGACACCTGTACCGCAAGAGGTTTGTACCATGTCGACGGATAAATCGAAAATTTGTCTACTCCCAGCGAGTTCTGGAAACTCAGCCAGTGTCGTCGTCCAGAGGGAGTCTCGCGGATGGATTATCTTAGCCTGGCCATAAACACGGAGAATTTGTGCGTCGCCTTCAAACGCACAAAACATGAGTGTCATGCGATTTGTATCGGCTAGATGTGCAGCTGTCTCGTTGCCGCTTCCTGTCAAATTAAGCCAGACAATTCGATTGCCGTTGGCCACTTTGAGTGTATTCATCCCTTTTGGGGATACGTTGACGCGGCCATCACGGCCAGCCGTTGCAACGAAGAATAAGGGCTGGGCTTCGATAAAATGTCTCTGGCTTTCGCTCAGTGTATTAGCTTTTCCCATTCGTTCGTTCCTCTTTCTTAATTGAATAAAAATAGAACATAACAGGAACAAATGAGCAAGATCTATTTTAACGAATAGCTGTTAGGGATGTATGTATAATCTAATATGCCCTTGTCTCCGCCGCCTAGATAATCCATATCTATACATATAAAACTTTGGGGGTAGATAGAATGGTGAGCGAGATTTTTAAGATTAATCGGCGTAATCTCATGGTGGGTGGCGGCGCGGCGCTGGTGGTATCAGGTGCTTCCCCTGCGGCTTCTATGGAAGGCCAGACTAAGGATGCGCTCCGGGTGCTTGCGGGTAAACTTTTCTTTTCAGGTGATCGACCTGGAAGATGGAAGGGGAAAGAAAAAGGCCATGTCCCTCTCATAAAAATTGATAAGGATAATAATAACGTTCTTGTACGTGCGGCAACTAACCATCCTATGGAGCCAAGCCATAACGTTATTAAACACATTCTTATGGACGAGAATTTCAATTTCATCCAAGAACAGGTTTTTAATCAACAATTTGACATGCCACGCTCTCGGTTTGAGCTAAATGGCTATAAAGGGCGTCTTTATATTGGATCCTTATGTAATCTCCACGATAATTGGATCAACTGGGCAGACGTGTAATTTAACTGTGTCACACATGATCAGTCGTCGTCTTTTGGACCCACCCAAGCAAATGGATTGTATGCCACTTCCCATAAATGACCATCGGGGTCAGAAAAATATCCGTGATATCCTCCCCAATGGGCTTTTTGTGCAGGTTTGATAAGTGTCGCCCCAGCTTTAAGCGCTTGATTTATCACCGCATCGACTTCTTCTTCAGATGCCACGTTATGGGCCAAATTGATCCCGGTGTATCCTTCTCCCTCAGAAGACACTGTGGCATCTTTTGCCAATGCTTCCCGAACACATAATCCGAGCCATGTTCCATTCAGATCAAAAAATGCAACTGCTGGAGGAGAGGAAATTTTAGGAAAACCCAGCCCATTTTGATAAAAGGTGATAGACTTTTCTAGGTCTTTCACACCTAAAGAGACCATGCTTATTCTTGGTTTCATTTGTTGTCCTTATTTAACCACCGAACAGAATATATACTTGGTCCCAGTTTTAAGTAAATTATTTTGGGTAAGGAAAGTTAGACTCAAAGCAGATCTCTAAACAAATGAGGAATAGCTCTCTTAGTGTTGTTCAGGCTTTGTTTGGAGAATATCCAATTTTCTTTGGATTTGCTCTTCGTTAAAGGTGCCTTTCAAGCCAATTGCAACGAACCCAAAATTGATACCCGTTCGGTGCGCATGCTTAAGAGGAGAAAGCTCCACCTGCTGCCCCACACGATGTATGGACCAAACCCGATTTGGATCGTCCGCATCGCAAAATATACCTTTTAGGCGAATGACGCTTTGCGGCATTTTTGATACCATGTCCTGAACATGCGGTACAGATAGCGGCTTTTCAATGTTAAGCGTACAGCGAGCAAACAACTCGGCGTGCTTTCTGTTGGTAATGGCGGGTAGTCTACTCTTGTCGGAGTTTAGCTCTAAGTTTGGGCCAAAAATCACATCAGAGGATACATTCGAACGATCCGTATAAAGGATAGCCGCTGTTTTATTCAGGGTCTTAATATATTGAGTGATTTCCGCGAGGTTATCAGGGGCCACGCAGTCGGTTTTATTTACAAGCAGAAGATGTGCCGCGCGAATTTGCTCGTCAATAACTGAAGTGAGATGCTGATCTGACGCAGTCTTTTGAATGTTCGCGGCGTCCACCACTGTAACAATAGCGTTTAACGCCAAGTCCGGTTCTGCCTTTCCAAAATTGGCTATTTGTTGAGGTTCAGCTACACCGCTTGCTTCGATGACTAATTGATCTGGAGCTGGGGTGAAAGCAAGTGCATCGTCAAATGCCTTGTAAATATCACCACCCATGCTGCAGCAAACACAGCCGTTTGATAGTGTTAACGTGTCACCGTTCTGATCACGGATTAGATCTGAATCAATGGCGATATCGCCAAAATCATTGACCATAATCAGTAATCGCTGGTTTCCTGCATTGCGGAGCAGATGGTTAACCAATGTGGTTTTACCACTGCCAAGAAAACCAGCAATTATTGTTATGGGAAGCGGGGTGTTTCTACTGATCATGATACAGGTAGTTTTTCGCCAGCCAAAACTGTGCCCCATATGTTTATGTCTTTTAGGGCAATTGGATCAACTGCTTCTGGATCTTCTTCAAGAACCGCAAAGTCAGCCCATTTTCCGCCTTCGATAGATCCGATTTCATGATCCATATGCAAGGTATATGCAGCGCCAAGTGTGATTGCGTAAAGGGCATCAGCTACAGATATGCATTCTAGTGGGCCCAGCACTTCGCCACTTTCTGTCAATCTGTTGACGGCACACCAAGCTGTAAATAGCGGACCCATTGGCGTGACGGGAGCATCAGAATGAATAGCAAAAGGCACACCAATATTGATGGCAGATTGACATGGGTCCATACCTTTAGCACGCTCCGGTCCGATCGTGATATTTGCGTGTTTATCGCCAAAATAATAAATATGGTTGGAGAAGAAATTCGCAAGCACGTCCAGTTGTTTCATTTTCCGAAGCTGAGCGTTATCCGCCATCTGAACATGTTGCAATACGTGACGCAAATCAGGGCGATTGTTCTGGACTTTCGCAAACTCCAACGCATCGAGAGCAGCGTCAATGGCTTCGTCGCCATTGGTGTGAATATGCATTTGGACACCAGCGTCGTGGAGTTCAGTTACAAGCGTTTTCAGTTGTTCTGGAGCGATATTCCATATTCCATTCGGGGCGCCGTTAAAATGACCCGGAGCCTTAATACGTGCAGTGAAGCCTTGAATAGATCCATCGGTTACAATTTTCACAGGACCGACAATTAACTTGTCTGAGCTCAGTTTTTGGAGCTCCAAGGCCCGTTTTTTGATTTCAGCGGGTGGCATGGAAAGGCCATTTAACATTGTATGTAATCTGACAGGATAGTCTTTCTTCCCCGTCAGTAGCTTCATCTCAGCTACGTCTTCATCTGGTAAGTCGTTCAGTAAGTCGGTGGCTGATGTGACGCCAGCTCTGTTGCAAACTTTACCAAAGTTGATCACGCCCTCTTCTGAACGTCCCAATTTTCTGAAATCCATTCCCAGGCGCCGCATAATTGGGTACATAGCAGCCATTTCTTGCAGCTCTCCGTTGGGAGAGCCGTCATCGCCCTTTGCAACACCATCAACATTCGTACCTGTACTATACTCAGCCATATCAATGGCCGTTGAATTAACAGTCATCAAATGGAAATTTGAGTGCATTACCGCTATGGGGCGGAATTCACTGACCGAATTTAAGTCAGTTTTGTCCATACGCCGACCTTCAAGGAAAATCGGATCCAGGCCCCACGCAATTAGCGGCTCATTACCTTCAAGAGTTTTATCAATTTCGCTTAAGCGCGCAAGAACGTCCTCAATGGTTTTGACACCGGGCCAGTGTTTGCCATCAGGATCAACGCGATCTTGATAACCAACATAGGTAAATCTCCAGATACCACCTGCCATTAAATGGGAATGCCCTTCTATGAAGCCGGGCATCAATATTTTATCTTTGAAGCTTTCGTCTTGATTGAAATCACCCCATCCGGCCATTTCCTCCAAAGTCCCAGCAGCTAGAATTCGCCCGTCACGAACGGCAACATGAGTGGCCGTTGGGTTTGCAGGATTCATAGTGATGATTTTTTTTGCTTTATAGACTGTGATTGATCCCAAGGGTTTTATCCTCTGCTTAAATATCAGTTGCAGGAAGCTTATGGATGGATATAACCTCTGAAAAATAGTTTATTTAGCGGTTATTCACCTAAAAAGTAGAAGAATAATGAAATACACCCTAAAGCAACTGCTCTATATTGATGTTGCTGCCCGCCACGGCTCTATTGCACGTGCGTCACAAGAACTACATATATCGCCCTCATCTATTTCCGCGGCAATTGACGCTGTCGAACAAGATACAAGCAGAGCTTTGTTTGAACGCCTCCCTTCTAAAGGGATTACACCCACTCGATATGGTTTGACTTTTCTCGGTCATGCGCGAGATCTATTGCGGGCGAGTTTGGAATTTGAGAAAGCATTGTCCGATCAAAGTCAACAAATCGGCGGCTCAATCCGAATGGGCTGCTTCACCCCAGCAGCGCCAATTTTGTTGCCGATTGTCGCAAAATCCATTGCTGATAATTTCCCCGATATCGTAATAGAGTTTTCTGAAGGTGATACGCCGCAAATATACGAAAGCCTGATAAACAGCGAGTTTGATGTGGCGTTCGCCTATCAAACGATCCCCCCACGCCCCAATGTTGAGTTCATTCCCCTATTTAACGCGCCACCTCATATTGTGTTGCCCAGTGATCACGCGTTAGCTAAAAGCGCATCCTTAAGTTTGGCCGATGTGTATCAAGAGCCAATGATCTTGTTGGATCTTGATCATACCAGAGACTATATGTTCGGATTATTTGGTAAAGACGGCTTAACCCCAAAAATTGCGTACTCATCAAAATCTGCAGAAATGGTGAGAAGTATGGTGGCGGCAGGGTTAGGGTATTCAATTTTCAACCTAAGGCCGCTGAAGAAGCAACAATACATGGTTGGAGATCTGGTTAGGATCCCAATAGCAAATACCTACCAATCAGTCGATTTTGGAATTATGTACCGAACAGACAGCAGGGTAAGCGCGGTGGATCAGGTCATGATAGATACGTGTCTTGAGCTATTGCGCAAAGGGGCCTTCGACGGTGCTGTTGTTCAATCAACCAGCGTAATTTAGTTCCTCAACAAAATAGAGTAATAACCGGTCTAAATTATATTTTACGAATGATGTAGATCTAGCATACGGTTTAGCCACAAAAAAAATATTTAAAAATATAACTCTAACAGGAGCCGGGTATGAAAACATTGACTTCAGTCATTGCAGCAACCGCTATTGCTGCGCTTACCGCTACAGGGATAGTTAGTGCAGAGCCAAAATCTGGCGGTACACTGATTATGGGGACCACGCAAAAGGCAAGGCATCTAAATCCAGCTGTTCAATCGGGTATAGCAACAGCCGTTCCGGGAACGCAAATTTTTGCGACACCCCTGCGCTTTGATGAAAATTGGAAGGCGCAACCATATCTTGCTGAAAGCTGGAGTACTTCAGAGGACGGTAAAAGTATAACGTTGAATTTGCGTAAAAATGCAACATTCCATGATGGCAAACCCATAACGTCTGAAGATGTTGCTTTTTCACTTGAAACGGTAAAACAAAATCATCCTTTTAAATCGATGTTTGCCCCTGTTGTATCTGTTGATACTCCTGATGCTCATACGGCTGTTTTAAATTTTGATAAAGCACATCCCGCGGCGTTTCTTGCTATGTCGGGTGCATTATTGCCAATCATTCCAAAACATGTCTACGGCGATGGACAGAATGCAAAAACCCATCCCGCGAACAGTAAGCCAGTGGGATCAGGACCGTTTAAATTTGTTGAGTTTAAGCAAGGCGAGCATATCATCCTTGAGAAATATGAAAATTATTTCATCGAAGGGCGCCCGTACCTTGATAAAATCATCATCAAAAATTATAAAGACTCTACAAGTGCTACCTTGGCGATGGATAAGGGAGAAATAAATTTTCTGCCATTCATGAGCGCCACTCGGGACATAGCGAGGCTTAAAAAGAATAAGGATCTAGCTGTTACCAATAAAGGTTATGAAGCTGTCGGTCCGCTCAACTGGCTTGCGCTGAATACGTCCAATCAGTATTTGAAAGACAAGAGAGTCCGCCAAGCTATTGGATATAGTATTGACCGGAATTTCATAGTTAACGCGTTACACGGCGGTTTATCTAAACTAGCGACCGGCCCAGTGGCTCCCGGCAGTCCTTATTACGCAGCTGATGTAAATAAATTTGATTTAGATCTGGATAAAGCGAAATCACTCCTCGATGAAGCAGGCTTTAAAGCCGGCGCCGATGGGAAACGGTTTAGTTTGAAAGTTGACTATATTCCGGGCCCTTCAGAAATGCAGAAGAATGTGGCTGAATATCTTAAGCCGCAACTGAAAAAAGTTGGCATTAACGTAGAACTTCGTGCAGCACCGGATTTTCCAACATGGGCTAAGCGTGTAGGCGGGCATGATTTTGATATGTCCATGGACATTGTCTTTAACTGGGGGGATCCGGTTATCGGTGTTCACCGGACTTATACATGCGGAAATATCCGTAAAGGCGTGATCTGGTCAAATACTCAAAGCTATTGTAATGAAAAAGTTGATGGCCTTTTAACAATGGCAGCGTCTGAACAAGATCAAGCTAAACGCATAAGCTTATATCAAGATGTCCAAAAAATTATAGTGGATGATGCTCCGCAAATTTTCTTGAATACGCTTCCGTATCACACAGCCTATAGCAACAAAATTGGCAATGCTCCTCTCACAATCTGGGGATCAATGGCGCCAATGGATAACGTGTATATCAAGTAAGCATGTTGGCTATTTCTAGAAAACAACGGCTTAGGGGGATCAAATGGATTTAGCCTTGATCTTCCTTCGTCGCCTTTCACATGCGGTCCTTCTCGTTCTCGCTGTTCTTGTGCTGAATTTTCTCCTTATTCATTTGGCGCCCGGTGACCCTGCAGATGTGATTGCAGGGGAGATGGGCGGTGCGACCGAAGAGATGCTTGCTGAAATCCGGGAACTCTATGGCCTGAATAAACCAGTTATTGTCCAGCTAGGAATATATTTAGGGCGTGCGGTTCAAGGTGATTTAGGGCAATCGTTCTTTTATAATGCGCCTGTCTCAGAGTTGATATTAGGTCGCATTGGGCCAACCATTTTGTTGGTTACTGCGGCTTTGAGTTTTGCGATTTTCGTTGGCACATTCTTGGGTGTGCTTGCATCGTACAAACCCAAAGGTTTTTTAAGCGGATTTGTGACGCTTTTTGCAGTGATTGGCTATTCCGCTCCAATTTTTTGGACTGGATTGATGTTGGTCATCGTATTTGCTTGGCTAATTCCCGTTTTCCCTATTGCCGGGATGTATGATGTCACATTGGACAACGGTCCCGTTGGCCGTGTTCTAGATATCTTACATCATTTGATATTGCCGGCCTTAACATTAGGGATCGTCTATATCGCACAGTATGCCCGGCTAACACGGGCAAGTATGTTAGAAATTTTGGGGTCAGATTATATTCGCACCGCTCGTGCCAAGGGTGTTAGTGGTCCTAAAATATATGGTTATCACGCCCTTCGAAACGCGATTATTCCCATCGTTACGATTGCCGGTTTGCAATTTGGGAGTATTGTTTCTGGTGCCGTTTTAGTTGAGACAGTGTTTAGCTGGCCTGGCCTTGGAACGTTAGCTTTTGACTCGATCCTGGCCAGAGATTACCCAACAGTCCTTGGTATTCTTTTCTTTTCAGCCGTGCTGGTAATTGTCGCAAACTTGATTACAGATATTGTGTATCGGTTTGTTGATCCGCGAATTCGGACCGGAGGTTAATGTGAGTAGTATTGAAACCCAATTTATTCCGAAATCGCAACATCCTATTGTAGAGGCCATAAAGGCTTTTCGCCAAAGTTGGGCAGGGATGTTAGGGTTGATTTTGTTGTTGTTAGTCATCCTTTTTTCTGTTGCCGGTCCGTTTATCTATGCCGTCGATCCATTTGAAATTATTTGGGCGCCTCTAACCGCGCCGGGTGTGGTTGCAAACGCCCCGTTTGGCACAGACCATCTTGGACGAGATGTTCTCGCAGGTTTAGTATATGGCGGACAGGCGACTTTGTTTGTGGGGCTTACCGCAGGTTTTTTGACAATTACGATTGGTATTTTAGTGGGCGCAATGGCTGGCTATTACGGTGGTGGTGTTGATGAGATATTGATGCGCATTACTGAGTTTTTTCAAGTGTTGCCAGCTCTTCTCTTCGCAATGGTACTTGTAACGCTGTTTACCCCGTCCATTTATGTTGTTTCTGCCGCCATTGGTATTGTGAGCTGGCCGACAACTGCGCGGCTGACACGTGCCGAATTCTTGCGCATTAAAAATTTGGAATATGTGAAAGCAGCACAGTCCATCGGCGCGCGAGATAACAGAATTATTTGGCGAGTTGTATTGCCGAACTCGTTGGCACCGCTAATTGTTTCTGCGACGCTGACAATTGGTGTCGCAATACTCTTCGAAGCTGGATTGAGTTATCTCGGCCTTGGAGATCCGAATGCATTTAGCTGGGGGATGATGATTGGCGCCGGACGGGAATATATTCTGGACGCGTGGTGGTTGGTTACCCTGCCGGGTATCATGATTTTTCTAACTGTATTGGGCTTTAGTTTAATAGGTGATGGCCTGAATGACGCCTTTAATCCAAGGTTGAGGGAACGGTAATGGCACCACTTCTGTCTGTAAAAAACTTGCTGGTCGAATTTAAAACGCGTGCCGGTATTGCGAAAGTTCTCAACAATGTATCCCTAGATGTTCATTCCGGTGAAATCCTGGGTGTTGTTGGCGAAAGCGGATGCGGGAAATCAATGACGGCACTCTCTATTATGGGGCTCGTACCGTCTCCGCCGGGCAACGTTGCGGGCGGTACAATTGAACTCAATGGTGAAGATCTATTGAGCGCCTCAAATAAGCGACTACATCAGATGCGCGGTAAAGAAATTTCAATGATCTTCCAGGAACCGATGACATCACTAAATCCGGTTTTCAAAGTCGGACATCAAATCGCCGAAGCAATTTTGCTTCACGAGAAAACCACAAAATCACTGGCGTGGGAGCGATCGGTAAAAATGCTGGACCGGGTTGGTATTCCAGAAGCCGCCATTCGGGCCAATTCATATCCCCATGAAATGTCTGGCGGAATGCGCCAGCGGGTTATGATTGCCATCGCGCTTGCCTGCAACCCGAAACTCTTAATTGCAGATGAGCCAACGACTGCATTGGATGTAACAGTCCAAGCTCAGATATTTGATCTCCTGCGAGAACTTCAAAGGGAGACGGGTACAGCTATTATCATGATTACCCATGATATGGGTGCAATTTCGGAGCTGGCTGACCGCGTAGCGGTTATGTATGCGGGACATATAATAGAAACTGGGGATACAAAGGATATTTTGTCTAAGCCCCAGCATCCCTATACGCGCGGCCTAATTGCTTGTGTCCCTCACTTAGAAGAAAACCCCAGCGAGGAACGACCATACTTGGCAGAAATTCCGGGCGTTGTTCCGCCGCTTACTGACCTTGGGAAGGGGTGTACTTTCGCACCCAGATGTGATTTTCGGACTGATGACTGTACCGGCTCTCAGCCAAGTCTGTCGAAAATATCTGATCAACATTCAGTCTCATGTTTCAATTTGAATACGGTGGCGAGCTAATGAGTATTGAAAATTTGTTAGAAGTGAACGATCTAAAAGTTCATTTTTCCAAAAAGAAAATGTTCGCAGATCCCGTTGTTGTTCACGCTGTGGATGGCGTTAGTTTTAGTATTCCAAAAGGGAAAACATTCGGCATCGTCGGGGAAAGTGGTTCTGGAAAAACGACCACTGCTTTGGCTGTTCTGCGTCTTGTTGGTATTACGTCAGGGACAGTTGAACTCGGCGGACAAGAGATTTCAGCGCTAGAAGGAGAAGACCTCCGATTAGCACGCCGGCAATTTCAAATGGTGTTCCAAGACCCCTATTCGTCGCTTGATCCCAGAAGACGCGTTGGGGATATCGTTAGAGAACCAATGGACCTGATGGATATTGGGGAAGAAGATGCGCGTGATGAAAAGGTCAGAGAACTTTTCGTCAAAGTTGGATTGCGACCTGAATTAACCGAATTATTTCCTCACCAGTTTTCTGGGGGACAACGACAACGAGTTGGGTTAGCGCGCGCGCTGGCAAGTGAGCCAGAATTGATTGTCTGCGATGAGCCGGTCTCTGCACTTGATGTTGCTGTGCAGGCTCAAATCTTGAACCTCATGCGCCGCCTGCAAGAAGATACAGGGGTAACGTTTCTATTCATCAGCCATGATCTGGGGGTCGTTCAGCATTTATGTGATCACGTTGCCGTCATGTATCTTGGCCAAATCGTCGAGCAGGCGGATCGTATCACTCTGTTTAAAAATCCGAAACATCCTTACACACAAGCCCTGCTATCTGCGGTTCCAAGAGTTGACAGTCATGGAAGTCACACGGAACGGCAACATCTGCAAGGTGATCCTCCAAGTCCGATTAATTTGCCCAAGGGCTGTCGATTTGCCGGGCGTTGCCCACAAGCTATGGCCATTTGCCATTCTGAGCCGCCTGCACTGCAAGAAATTGGGGACCGACATTTGGCATCGTGTCATTTGTTATAGGAACGAGTTAGGAAGTTAATCGGCCTTTTTCGATGTTACGTATTAGCTTTTTTCCATGCTCCCAGAGCGAGGGCAAGGGTTGGAATGGCGCCATAGAAAAACAGGCTGGCAGAAATACAGATGAGAAGTCCGTGAAAGTCGCCTTCTCCATTCTGTAGGGTGTAGAAGCCAATACCTGCTGCGATAATGAGACGACCTACGCTTGCGAAAACCGGCCAGAAAACGGCATGGGCTCCTTGGGATGCGAAGTAGAGTGATAACCCCAGTCCGAAAAAGGCATAGGCGGGGCCGACAATTGTTAGATATTCAGCCGCTGCAGTAAATACTGCCGCGTCATCTGTGAATATACCAGCCCAGATTTCAGGATATACCGCAACCAACAGACCAATTAATCCGCAGATCAGAAACGCCATGCAGCCGCCAACCCATCCGATGTTTTGGGCGCGGTTGATTTGGCCAGCGCCAATGTTACTTCCCACGAGAGAGATCATGGCAGCCCCTATTCCAAATACGATAGGAACAAGGATAAATTCAAGGCGTGTACCGATGCCAAAACCGGCAAGGGCACTTTCACCAAACCGACTAACCATGGCCGTAACCAAGACGATGGTAGAAATAGATAGAAACGGATTAATCCCTGCAAGACCGCCAACTTTTACAAGCTCCTTTGCCATATCAGGGTCCCACAGCAGGCTGTCTTTCGAAAATTGAATGCCGCTTTTACCCGATAGGAGTTTTCGAAAACAAATGAGAGCGCCAATAGCTGCCGCAATCACTGTTCCGTAGCCGATGCCCGCAATACCAAGTGCTGGCAGTCCAACCCAACCGAGTGACAACGCGCCACTTATAAGAATTTGGAAAATTGCTGTCACAACCATTGCAAATGCAGGCGTGGTCATATCACCAGCACCGCGGAGTAGGCTGCTGAAAATATTAAACAGCCATAGAGTGAAGACACCTGAGAATACGATGTTTGAATAGGTTGTTGCATGTTGCAAGCTGTCGCCAGAAGCGCCAATCGCCATGGCAATGTCGGTTACCCATATTTTCTCAACACCAAAGAATATCGCTGAAGCCGCTAAGGCAAGGAAAGTCGCATGCCAGACAATTCTGTTCGCTCGATCAACTTTACCTGCGCCCATTGCGCGTGCTGTTGTTGCTGCGATGACGCCCCCAATTGACCCCGCGCCCAGCATGTTCATGAGCATAACAAAGGGAAATAATACAGCAAATCCAGCGAGCGCTGATGTACCAAGTTCCCCCACATACCACATTTCAGCGATGGAGACGCATGACATCACAAAAAAGCCGACCATGTTAGGGGCTGCAAGTTTTAAAAGAGTTGGTACGATTGGCGCAGTAAGGAAAGAGGCCTGCTTTAATTTTGCAGCTGTCATGGTTTTATCCTGGAAAATTGGGTTTTGTTTTTATTGTTATGCGTATCTATATTTAAGTTCAAAAAATGAACTTGTCAATATGAACATAAATGTTAGAATTTGGAGAAACAAGGAGCATTGAAGATGAAATGGGATGAGCTAAAGACGGAACCCTGTTCCGTTGCGCGAACGTTGTCGGTAATTGGTGAGAAATGGACAATCCTCATTTTGAGGGAATGTTTTCGGAAAAATACTCGGTTTGACGGCTTCGAAGCTGCTCTTGGACTTCCCCGTGCTGTGCTATCGGCACGCCTAAAAACATTGCAAGAAGACGGTGTTTTGGAAAAAAAAATTAACCCTGAACACGCAGGACGCTTTGATTACATATTGACAAAAAAGGGCAGGGACCTGCGACCGGTACTCCTTACGATGCTTGCTTGGGGTGATCAATACATGATGGATAAACCGACCATGATTGTAAAACACACACTTTGCGGGTGCGACATCGTACCGGAGCTGTATTGTCCGAAATGTCAAAATAAGCTGGAAGCTGAAGAGACGCGGGTTGTCGAAGTTACGCAGTCGTCACCTCTGTAGGTGTTCAATGTGCAAAGCGAGGTATCATAAAAATATGATAATAATCCCTTTTTATCTTTAACTCTTCTGTGGTGTACGCATAAGATAAGGAGAATATAAAAAGGGGAATTTATGTCTGTTCAAAATATACTGCCGGTTATCGGCCACCTATATGACGCGGCGACAGATATACAGAAATGGCCGGTCTTTTTAGAAAGCCTCGCAGATCTTTTTGAAGCAGATTATACGAACATTCTTCATTTTGACCCTTCCGAAGAAAAGTTTAACTTCTGGCTTACCCACGGCGCCGAATTACCTTTGGATATGCTTGAAAATTTTCAAACGAGATTTGCGGACGACCCTAGGGCAGTAGCATGCGGGAAATTACCTGGAAAACCTTTGTCTTGCCGGCTTTCCATTGGGGAAGAGGCTTGGCATCAATCCTACATTTATCAGAACATGTTGGAGAATGAACACAGATTTCCCATTATTGAATATTCAATCTCACTCGTTATGCCGGGCGAGGATGGAACAATGACAGGACTAGCTGTTATGCGCTGGAAAGATGGGCTGGCATTTACGCAAGAAGACTGTGATTTGGTCGGTGAAATCATTCCTCATTTACGGCGAGCGATTGATCTTCAAAAACGTTTCGTTAAATCAGATTTCGTCAAGCGAACAGCTCATGCAGTATTGGACCATCTTCCTACGGGAATTATTCTTTCTGACGAACATGGGAATGTGCTGCACCAAAATTCATCTGCTGAGGAGATTGCGTCTCGCGTTGACGGTATTTCCATTGTTGGAGGGCATATTCGGTTAGAAAAATCCTCGCAAAATTCGGATATGCATCTTGCCATAAAAACGGCCATAACAAGCGCACGGACGGGTGATATTCTTCCGGGTTACACCTTAAGCGTGCCTAGAAAAACATCCAACGAAAACTATGCGATGTTGATTTCCACGTTATGGGGAAATCATCTGAAATTAGGCATGGGTGTTTTAGATGAGCCTTTGGCTGTTATTTTCATAACCGACCCTGAAACGCCGCAAGAAGCTCCTGCCGATTTATTACAACGGCTTTACGGTTTTACACCCTCTGAAGCTCGTCTCGTAGAAGGGCTTATCACTTTTGATAGCTTGGAAGAGGCCGCCAATGCAATCAGTATTTCAGTGCAAACAGCGCGACAATATTTAAAGTCTGTTTTCCAAAAAACGGATACACAACGGCAATCCATGTTAATCAAAAAAATATTATCTTCTCCGATTTGGATGCAAAAACATTTTCAACACTGAATGTTACGCAACCCGGAAAGTTTCTTTATGAAATTTATAACCTAGCTACTCCCAAATGAGAGGTCTCGCGAAAATATTTCTCTGTAGACTCTCCATATTAGCAATTGTGGAATAGAGGGTGAATTATGAAAAATACTAAAAAAATAGCGAGTTTTATGTTGGTTGGATCTTTTCTTGCCTTGGGGGCATGCCAAACAACAGAAAGCGGTTCCAGTGCGGGACTGGATACATCCTCACTTTCGTCAGGAGCAAAAATGATTGCTAATGCGGCACTTAGCGACATGTCAGCAGTCAAAAGCGCGTGTCAATCTGGGAAAGATGGTGTTACGAAATTGATAACAGCGAAAACAACTAATTTGATGCAATCAGGTGAAAGCTTGGATCCATCAAAGGACGGACCAGAAGCGGGTGCATTCATCGGTAAAAATTGCAGTTCTCTTTTGTCAGCATAGAAAAAAACGGCGAGTGTCAGCATGATGGCTTGCAATAGCAACCTCATGCTGACTTCTTACCTGTAGGCATTGAAGGCTATGGTGTGAGTACAATCCGCCCAGTTGCATTTCCGGCCTTCAGATCCATAAGGGATGCATTGGCATCCTCCATGGGGCGAACTTCATATGGAATAGGAGCAACTTTTCCAGCTTGAACAAGTGCCATGAGTTCCCGCATTTCAGCTAACGTTCCCACGTAAGATCCGATGATCGATCGCATCATTAGCGGCAATGTTGGAAGGGGAAGGGTTATGGAAGAGCCGAAAAGGCCTACCACCACAAGCGTGCCACCTTTTCGTAATATATTAAGGCCAAATCCGGCTGATGATGGCGCACCAACAAAGTCGATGGCAGCGCCAGCGCCGCCCTTTGTAAGTTCCATCATTTTTTGGACGGCTTCGGGATCACTGTTATCAAATACAGCTGATGCGCCAGCTTCTAATGCTGCAGCCCTTTTCGTTTCGTCGATGTCAGCCACGACAATTTTGCACTTCAACACAGATGGCGCGAAATGAACGGCTGAAAGCCCAACGCCGCCGGCACCAATAATCACAACGGTGTCGTTCTCGCCCAAATGAGATAATTTTTTAAGAGCACTGTAGGCGGTTAATCCAGAACACGCGTAAGTACAGGCAAGTTCGGCTGGGATACCATCAAAGGGAATAAGGTATTTGGGGTGAGGGGCGATCACTTCATCAGAATACCCGCCATTGTATCGGGCGCCTAATGTGAGGGGTGACATGCACAACAATTCATCTCCCTCTTCGCAACGGGCACAGCTTCCACAACCAATCCATGGGAAAATAATGCGTTTGTCACCAATACTTGCACCTGTGGCATCCGGGCCCAAAGCAGCGACTTCACCAACAATTTCATGTCCCATAGTGAAGGGGAGGGTCATGCCGCGTTCCGCAAGATCCAATTTCTGTCCACCGCCCATGTCAAAATAACCTTCCCACAGATGCAAATCACTATGGCAGACACCGCAGGCAGAGATTTTAAGCAGAACTTCAGTTCCGGTTGGGGTTGGGGTTTCGTATTCGCGGGCTTCGAGGGGTTTTCCAAATTCAATGACTTGTTGGCTACGCATGGTCTTAATCTCCCTATTTTTTATTATTATGAAATAACTATAGGCTGACACGAATTGAAAACTCAAAATTATTTTTATCTAATTCTTTTTGGGCTTTACCTCCAATTGTGTATATTTTCAAATCTTGAGAAATTGAACAGAGAATTTTTGTGATGCTGACCGAAGTCAATTTACCGTTTATTCTTCTTGCTGCGCTTCTGGCAACTGCGAGCCCAGGGCCTGCGACGCTTGCCATTGCGGGTACATCCATGAATAGTGGGCGCCGTTATGGTCTTGCACTTGCATCTGGCGTGATGTCAGGTTCTTTGATGTGGTCAGTTTCAGCTGCATTTGGTCTTGGTGCCATAATGCTCGCTAATGCATGGGTTTTTGAAGTCGTGCGCTATATGGGCGCGTGTTATCTTTTGTATCTAGCCTTTAAATCAATCCGGTCAGCCTTGAAGATATCGGTTGTCACTACGGATGCAAATGTAGTTCTCAGCCTTAAAGCTGCCTATGCAAAAGGTTTGGCATTGCATCTAACGAACCCAAAAGCGATTTTATTTTTTGGAGCTTTGTTTTCTGTTGGCATTCCAAAAGATGCATCTTCGTCATCGTTAGCAACGGTGATCATCGCCATCGCTATTCAAAGCTTTATAGTGTTCCATGGTTATGCATTTTTGTTTTCAAGCCAACGGGCTATAAATGTATACACCAAGCTTCGGAGAGGTTTCGAAGCCGCGTTTGGACTTGCCTTTGGCGCTGCGGGTGTAAAAATCCTGACGACACCTGTGGAATAACTTTTAAGCAACTCAAATTTGGGAGACAAATGTGATGGCAACTAAAATTGCTCTTCTTTTTGATTGAATACAGCAATTTTGTTGTATATACACTTATTTTATAATGGAGGAATGACGTGGCTATATCAATGGAAATGCAAGCTCTCGAAGTTTCAAAATCGTGTATTGTCGCAAGGCTTCGCAAACTCAACCGCGAAGTTAGCGCTATCTACGAGGATTGTTTTCGGCCCTTTGGTTTAACTGTTGCCCAATTTAACCTTCTGATCTCCATTGGTGCTCACGGGGAAGCGTCTCCCTCGCGATTAGCAAAAGTATTGTCACTCGAAAAATCCACAGTTAGCCGGAATATAGAAAAAATGCATGCCCATAAGTGGGTCGAAGTCATTCCGCAAGGGGATAAGCGGGTTCACACTCTTGCATTGTCTGACATCGGTGAAAAGTTGGTAGAGGAAGTTCTTCCAGCGTGGCGGATCGCACAGCAAAAAACTGAGAAGACCTACGGCCCACTTACCGACCTCTTGAATAAAGTAACGTTCGTCTGAAGATATATTTCTGAATATTGTTGTATATACATCTAAGGAAAAAATTATGCTTGATATTATTGGTGCCGATGGGCAAGAAAAATCGAAATCGGGCGGTATAGGGTCAGACTGGTTGCGCCAGCTCTGCTTGGATTGCGGTGCAGATGACGTTGGTTTTGTTGATATTTCTAGTCCAGAGCTTGATGATCAACGGGCAGATATCTTAAATGTTTTTCCAAGAACAAAATCCTTGATTTCATTTGTTGTGAAAATGAACAAAGAAAATATCAGGACACCCAAACGATCTGTGGCAAATGTGGATTTCCATCACACTGGGGATGATGTTTTACATACAGCGCGCAGTATCGTGAAAAAACTGTCAGCGGAAAAGGTTGGGGGTTTGTACCCCTCAATGGGTTTTCCCATGGAGATGGATGATTTTCCCGGCAAAACTTGGGTCATATCCCATAAACCTGTGGCTATAGCCGCAGGGCTAGGGAAAATGGGCATTCACCGCAACATTATCCACCCAAAATTTGGGAATTTCATTTTGCTTGGTACTGTATTGATTGATCACGAGATTGAAACATACGGGGAGCTTCTTGAATACAACCCATGTTTGGAATGCAAGCTATGTGTTGCTGCCTGCCCGGTAGGAGCCATTGGACCTGATGGAAATTTTGATTTTGCGGCTTGTTACAATCATAATTATCATGAATTTATGGGCGGCTTTACGGCGCTGACTGAAACCATTGCTGATGCTAAAGATGCCAAAGATCTCCGCACAAAAATTGATGATAATGAAAGCGCCTCTTGGTGGCAAAGCCTGTCTTTTGGCGCAAACTATAAGGCGGCATATTGTCTCGCTGTCTGCCCCGCCGGGGATGATGTCATTGGCCCGTATCTTGAAAATAAATCGGCCTTTAAGAAAGAAATATTGAGACCACTTACGGAGAAAAGTGAAGCCATTTATGTGGTGCCTGGCACAGATGCACAAGCCCATGTGGAAAAGCGATTTAAGAATAAACGTGTTCGTCTGATGAGGTCTCATCTGAGACCAACATCCATCGCAGGTTTTATTCAAAGTATACCGCTTGTTTTTAATCGTCACAAATCGGATGGCCTAGACATTGTGTATCATTTTGATTTCACTGGTAAAGAAGAAATACAGGCAACGGTTACAATCAGAGACAAAACCATTAGCGTTGTGGACGGTCTGCAGGGAATGGCTGATTTTACTTTGAAAGCAGATAGCAAGGCATGGCTGTCATTCCTTCGAAAAGATAAATCATTGCCCATGTTATTGCTAACAAGGAAAATCCGGCCCAAAGGCCCAATTAAACATCTGAAGTCATTTAGCCGATGTGTTCGCTAAGCCAATGACGATGCTATGAGGCGCCTTTTCTTAAAATAACCTTGATAATGATAGGGGTTACAAAAACGATGGCAAACAAGCGCATGGCATGATGGGTCGTCACAAACGCTGGATCAACGCCGAGCGATAGAGCGGCTAGTGCCATTTCCGCAAAACCACCGGGCGATAGGGCGAGGATCAATGCCTCAAACGAATGCCCGGTGATCAGGGATAGAAAATAGGCACTTGAAAACGTCACGGAGAGCATGAGAACAGTCATGCCCATGGCGAGAAGAATTACGCGGCCTACTTCTTTGAAGGATATGCCAAAGAAACGAGAGCCTAGCGCGCTGCCCAATATCAGTTGGATGATGATCGAGGCAAGTTCAGGCGGCTCGCTTGTAATGGCTCCACTTAAATGAACCGCCGCACTGAGTATCAAAGGACCTGTCAGACGGTGAGCTGGAATTCTGCAGATTTTTGCTAGGAACACCCCCGTAATAGCGATTACGACTAAGGAGATAGTTTCTTGCAGACTCCAATACTGGATATCATCAGTGAGACTGATCTTTTCCAAGTCAAACCAGTAGGTCAATACAAACGGGATAAATAGAAGGACAGATACAACGCGACAGGCATGTGTGAGTGTCAGTTTTTTGATGTCGGCGCCGGCTTCCTCGCCCATGATTGACATTTCGGACAGCCCACCGGGCAATCCAGAAAAAAGCGCTGTAACCGCGTCCATGCCGGCAATTTTTCGGCAATAAACTTGGCCGATTGTCGTGATAACAGCAACGTAAATAACGGCGGCCGTAAGGGTAGGTATCCAATTGGGCACTTGGTCGATAACTTCAGGGGTAAATGTACCCCCAAGCATGATACCGATAACTATAATAATGTAATTTCGGATGCTTTTTGAGACTTCAATGGGAGCCCCTAGCAAGCTTGCAAGTAAAGTTGCGCAAAGCGCGCCCAACAACCACGGCAGCGGGAAGTGCATTGCACTGAATAAAATCCCGCCCGCACAGCCGATGCTAAGGGCAAGTGCGAAGCGGGTAAGGGATGAGTTGATCATTGAAAGATTTAGTCTCCGTCGGCCACGTTGATGGAGTTTGTTTTTAATCTGTATTTTCGGAAAATGGGAATAACGATTAACAGAACTCCAACCAGCAATAGGCCCAACGTCATTGGGCGTTCATACATGAATGCAGCCCCATCTGTTAAATTTACAGCGCGGGCGAAATTATTTTCCATCATACCCCCAAGAATGAACCCAATGAGAAGCGGAGGCAGTGGATAATCCGCAAACCGGAGGAGGGTTGCTCCTATTCCAAGTCCTATCAAAATTAGCAACTCTGTTGCGTTATTCTGGCCTATATAGGCGCCGATCATTGTGAAAAATAGAATAAACGGAATTAGATAATTGCGCGGTATTGTTAGAAGTTTGGCGATATAAGGGATCATCGGCAGGTTGAGGATTAAAAGAACCACATTGCCAATGTACATTGAAATAATAACGGCCCAAAAAATCGATGGATTGTCGATCATTAGCCGTGGCCCGGGGTTGACGTTAAGGGCAACCAGAGCACCAAGCAAAATAGCAGTTGTCCCAGATCCCGGAATTCCTAATGTGAGCAACGGCACGAATGATCCGGTGCAAGCTGCATTATTTGCAGCTTCTGGGGCCGCGAGCCCTTTGATGGATCCTTTGCCAAACTCCTCCTGCTCGGCTCCCTTAGCAATGTTCCGCTCAACCGCATAACCAAGGAAAGAGGCGATGGTGGCTCCAGCACCAGGCATCACACCAATTAAGAAGCCTTGAATAGATTGGCGGGCAATGACAGGAGCAATTTTTTTGGCCTCTTCTTTGGTGATGCGCAAATCTTTAATGGCTTGGTTATTCGCGCTGGTATTGCTTTTGTTTGGATTAAGAACAAGGAACAGGGCTTCGGGCAAGGCAAACAACGCCATAGCCAGTGTTACAAAGCTGAAACCTGATTGAAGGTCTGAAAGTCCCATTGTAAAACGAGGAGCATTGAATAAGGCAGACTCGCCGACAGTTGCCAGCATCAAACCCGCGATTGTCATCATTAATGCCTTGGCAACTTTACCTGAACCGGCAAACGCAGCAATGGCGGACAGGCCAACAACCATTAACGCAAAGTACACAGCGGAATGGAAAAGGAGTGCAACGCTAGAAAGAGCTGGCGCAAAGAATAACAGGAGAATAGCGCCCACTGTTCCGCCGCAGAAGGAGGAAATAGCCGCAATGGTAAGGGCTTTACCGGCTTTACCTTGCCGTGCCATTGGATAACCGTCGAAGGCTGTTGCGACGGTGCCAGCAACCCCCGGTGCATTTATTAGAATTGAAGAAGTGGAGCCACCAAAAATGGCGCCGTAATAGACGCCTGCCAGCAAAATAAGGGCGGCAGATGGATCACCAATGTTGATCGCCACAGGGATCATTATGGCAATAATCGACATAGGGCCAAGCCCCGGAAGCATGCCGATCAAGGTGCCGATTAGACAGCCAAATACGACAAGAAATAGATTTTGTAAGGAAAAGGCCGTTTCTAGGCCAAGCATAATACCTTCAAGCATTGATATGTCTCCAGCTTAGCCCATGAACCATGGAAGTGGTTTTAAAAAAATACCGAGAACTTCTTGCACTAAATACCAGATTGTTCCGGCTCCAATCAGTGAGGAGGCAAGCATTATATGCAGTCTGCGTTCCCCCAAAATCCAGCCACAGCCAACGAGAAAGGCCACAGTGGAGGGAATAAAACCTAAGGGGCGTAGCAAAACAGCGTACAGGGTCATCGCAATGAGAAGACCAAGCGCTTGTCCCCAGTTATAGTCTCGCAAACGACTAAAATCTATATCGCCATCAGTGAGGCTTTCGGCGGGCACCTGCTTTTTTGACAGAATAATAATGCTAGAAATAAGGATACCCAAAACACTTAACGCCAGTGGCATGGTGTTTGGTAAGAAGACCATGTTCAGTTCAAACGGTAGCAATGGATAAGTGTATGATGCATACCCGTAAACTATCGAAACCGTCAGAAAAAGCACGGCAATGCACTTGTCCAATGTCATGCGCTGGAACTCCTATTACATATGTTTTGAGGACCGGAACTCCTATTCGAAGTTCCGGCTAAATTTGGCGCTAGAGGAAGCCTAGCTTTTTCATCAAATCTTTGATGACAGCTTCTTGGTTGCCAAGGAAGCTTTTGAAGTCAGCGCCCGAGTTATGGATGTTGACCCAGCCGTTGCGTTTGCGAACAACTTCCCATTCAGGAGTGCTATACATTTTGGTAATGGCTGCGCGGTATGCATCTGCTTTAGCGGCAGGAAGGCCCGGTGCAGCAAAGAACCCACGCCAGTTTACAAACTCAGCGTCATAGCCAAGTTCCTTCAATGTTGGCGCATCTTTAAACGCATCGTTTCTTTCAGGGCCAGTCATGCCGATGATTTTAACTTCACCTGCTTTAGCAAGGGCTACAGCCTCAGAGAAACCAGTTGAAAGCGCTTGGATTTCGCCGGAAAGAAGAGCTGCCATGGCTTTACCGCCAGCATCATATGGAATGTATTTTACTTTGGTTGGGTCTTCCCCCGCAGATTGCATAGCAAGAGCTGCAACCAAGTGATCCATGCCGCCGGGTACTGATCCGCCGCCAATAGCGACACTTCTTGGGTTTGCTTTATAGGCAGTCACAAGATCTTTAAAGGAATTTAGTTTGCTGTCTTTTCCAACAACAAATGCTGCGTAATCACCGATTGTACCGGCGATCATTGTAAGATCGCGGAAATTATGAGGAAAACGCCCAACAAGCGAGCGGATAATGATGGGAGTTGAGTTGACCATCAATGTCCAGTGGCTGGATGCAGCATTTTCAATAAGATACCCAATGGCTTTACCACCGCCGCCACCAGACATGTTTTCATAAGAAGCCGTACCGACAATGCCAGATTTTGTTAGTGCTTCACCAGTACCGCGGGCCGTTCCATCCCAACCACCACCAGCTCCGCCGGGGATAAGGAAGTGGAGTTTTTCAAGATCAGCAGCTTGTGCCGGTGCTGCACTCATTACAGCCGTAATACCGACAACCGCAAGCGCAGAAAAAACTGCGCGACGTGAAAATTTATACATAAAATTTTGCCTCCCATTAGGTTTTTGTAATATGGCGTATCGCACAAGTCGAAGGGTGAATAAAGTTATACTCTAACGTTTACTTAGAATCCGAAATGTCGTCCCCGTTTCACCCAACCGCTGTACCCTGAAATACAACCATTTATACACCGTAACTGTTGAACCTGTCGGGAACCTGTCATTAGTCCATAAAAGTATGAATTACGGGAGTTGGAGGGTTTTTCTCCAACGTTTGAGGATTTTCTTCCGCTTTTGTTGATCCAAATAGACAAGCAATCCGGGGCTCACCTTTATAGGGCGCAAACTGCTTTTTTCATCATGTAGAGAGCGGAGCAGGGGGTGAGGGCTTTTTACGCTAGCTTTAATGGGGTTCAGCTGAGCTTTGTTAGCGATTTGTGTTTGGCCCCGTTCAGATAGTAAATATTCTAGGAATAACCGCCCAGCTACGTGAGAATTCGCGGCTTTGGGAATTATAGCGAGCCTTGAAAAGACGATGGTATAATCTTCAGGCAAAATTACACCAAGATTGGGGTTGTCGTTCAATTGTGAGATCGCATAAGTTCCAAGCACATTGTAGCCAAGTTTCAGGTCGCCTGAACTCACACCGTCAATGATTTTGGAGCTTTGACTATAGAGTTTGACGCCATTGTCACTCATGGCACGGATCAAATCCCATGTGCCGCTATACTGGCTGTCATCACGGCTAAAAAACATGTACCCAAGGCCGCTTTTCGCAATATTATAGGTTGCCAGTTTCCCATATAGGTCTGGCGGGCGAGTTTCCAGAAATGCAATAAGATCGGATCTGTTCTTTGGTAGTGGCCTGTTTTTGAAATAGGGTTTGTTGTAAATGATTACTGCGGGTTCGAGAGTCGTGCCGAAGGCTTCATTTCGCCATACAGCCCAGTTCGGTATATCGCTTGGGATTGAGATGTCGACTTTTCGCGCGTATCCGTCGTTAGCAAGTTTGATTTGTAAGTCCATTGCCGAACTAATGGCAATATCGGCACCTTGCGTATTCGTGTCCTTTTCTCTTTTAACACGCTGGAATAATTCGCGACTTTGGAGCTCGAAATAACGAACTTTCGCAAAGGGGTATAATTTTTGAAAATCTTTGATCAACCCGACCATGGCCTTGTTATCTGTCGTGCCGTATATGGTCAGATGTCGAAGGATAACTTCGTTACTCGCTGAACCAATTTGCTCCGTAAATTCGTGTTTCAGCGGCGGATATAAAAACTCGCCTGCGGGACTATTATTTGGGGAAAAGAGACACAAGAACAACAGCGTGAAAACGCAGGTATTCTTGAAGAAAGATATAAAAACAGAATTCATTATGTCTATTGTCCGTGGCAAAGGGCTCAAGCCAAGGCCTTGCAGAACTGACTGTAGCAAAGAATTCTAACTGTTCCATCTAAATCTTAAACAGGTTAGTGTGACGGGTTATGAGGGTACTAATTGTTGAAGATAACGCCGCTTTAGCGAATGGGGTTTTTACCGCACTCGACACGATCGGGCTCGCCGTAGATGTTTTGAACGATGGGCTAGAAGCGGACGAAGTTTTAAGAGTACAACAATATGATGTTGTTGTGTTGGACTTGAACCTGCCAGGACTGGACGGGCTTGATGTTCTCGCTAACATGAGGTCACGAAGTGATAACACTCCGGTTCTCGTGCTCACCGCGCGAGATCATATATCAGACCGTGTTGCGGGCTTGGACCTTGGCGCTGACGATTATCTAACCAAGCCGTTTGAGCTTATTGAATTAGAGGCGCGGGTCAGGGCGCTTTTGCGAAGGAATAGCGAAAATAAATCACCTGTGATTGAACTGGGTACCCTTAGTTTTAATTCAGTCGCGCGGACGACCCATATCGGCAGTCAGGTGTTGGATCTCCCAAAACGAGAATTTTGTCTACTAGAGCTGTTTATATCAAAAATCGGGCAGGTCATTAGTAAAGATCAAATCGCTGATGGTTTAGCCAATTTTGATGAAGATGTAACTTCAAATGCCGTTGAGATTTATGTGAGCCGTTTGCGTAAAAAAATTCAAATAAGTGGGATCAATATCAAAACAGTCAGAGGTCTGGGCTACCTTATGGAAAGGCCGTAATGCCCAAGCAACCCGCCATTCGAAAGCGATTGTCGCTCATTCTTCTAGCTGTACTTTTTGTGATCAGTAGTCTGATGTTATTTGAAGTTCGTTCCAGTGCACGGATCGCTGCTAACGAAGCTTATGACCGAGTTTTATTTGGATCTGCCTTAGCGATTTCAGAACGGGTGTTTATCGTTGGCAATGAAATCGATGTGGATATTCCCTATGTTGCTCTGGAAATGCTTGCCTCAGACACGCAAGATCGCGTTTTTTATCAAGTTGAAACCGATGTAAACTCGTTTTTAACAGGGTATGCTGATTTGCCGCCGGTGCCGGGCGCGTTTGAAAATCAGTTTGATACGCCGATTTTTTACGACGCCAAATATCACGGCGATGATGTTCGAATTGGGGCTATCAATAGATATGTCTCAAGTCAGCAACTCTCTACCCGGTTCACGGTGAAGGTTGCTGAAACCACAGATGGTCGGCAGGCCTTGATCCAGAAGATGATTACTGATGCTATTCTAAGGCAGTTTATTCTTATCATTGTTGCGGGTGCCATTATGTGGATCGGAATCAGCTGGGGCGTGAAACCATTAGCTCATCTCCAGGGCGCACTTGCCCGCCGAAATCCGGAAGACTTGCATCCAATTGAACACCGAGTTCCGCAGGAGGTGCAGCATCTTGTGGACGGTATTAATGATCTCATGAAGAGGCTTTCCGATAGTATGGCCGCCATGAGGCGATTTACATCAAACGCAGCGCATCAGCTGAGAACACCGCTTGCAGCCATTCAAACACAAACCGAACTAGCACTTAAAGCGAGTAGTGCAGATGAGCTTAAGCAAAGATTGACATATCTTGATCAATCCACGCGTCAATCAACCCGACTGGTCAATCAACTCTTAAGTCTAGCTAAGGCCACACCGGATGAAAATTCGGTAACATTTGATCAGATTGATTTAGTGAATGAGTGTAAGGAAATTACCAAAGAATTGGTCCCCTCAGCCTTGAGTAAAGGCATAGATCTTGGGCTGGATTGTACGCTCAATCGCTTGGAGATTTCAGGACATGCTGGCCTTATTCAAGAAGCTTTGAAGAACCTCATTGAAAATGCCATTAGCTACGGTCCTGAGAATACTGTCGTAACGGTTCGAATTTATAAGGATGATAACTCCGCAAAAATTGAAGTGGAGGACACGGGGACAGGTATTTTTCCGGAGCTTCAAGAAGCCATATTTGAACGTTTTAATAGGGGTAATCGTTCCGATGGAGATGGCTGCGGTTTGGGCTTGCCCATTGTAAAAGAAATTGTGGAGCGTCATGGATGGCAAATTTCTGTCTCAAGTCAAATCAGCAAAGGCGCTAAATTCACGATTTCAATCCCGCTATGATATTATCAAGAGCAGTCCTTCCAAAAGAAGCCTCGCTCTTGATAAATAAAAGTTTAGTTCCGAAGAAGCTGCAACGTCCAATCGCCTGAGGCATTGCGAAGATCATGAACAGTAGAAAGTTCTGGGTCTTCTCGCCAAGCAATTGCGTTTTCCTCTGATGGGAAACTGAGGATGACAATGAGATCGTCGCCGGCAGTACCATCTAAGGCGAAGGGATTTACGGTTCTACTGACAAGCTCCCCATGATGTTTGGAAAGTGCTGCTCCCGCATGTTTCCCATACTCCTGCAATCGTTCTTTGTTTAGGTTTTTTGCCTGACCAATACAGTAAACAGTCATTTTTCAATTCTCCTCGGGTTGTCTGAAATGTGTTGAGAAGAAATATATCTGAATAGTTTCTGTTCGAAAATTGTAGTAATTGGAAACCAAGCTGTGCAAATATGCACAGATGGAAAGCTGGGATGATTTAAAGTATGCCTTAGCGGTTCACCGCCATGGTGGGTTGAGCGGCGCCGCGCGGTCTTTGGGTGTGAACCATTCAACAGTCTCGCGGCGACTATCCGCGCTTGAGAAAGGCATGGGCGTCCGGTTGTTTGATCGATTTTCAAGCGGATTGAGGGTAACGTCTTTTGGTGAACACGCAATTTTAGCAGCAGAGCGCATGGAGGAGCTTGCGCTTGTACTTGATCTTTCAATAGCTGGTAAGGATATGGAACTTGCTGGGCCACTCAAAATTTCCGCCCCTCAGTTAATCATCAAAGTTATTTTGGCCCCTGTTTTAGCTGAATTTGCCAAAAGTTATCCAAATATAAAATTGACGGTTATTGCCACTTCTGATGCGGTTAATCTACATAAGCGCGAGGCCGATGTTTCTATCCTTGCCAGCAATGAGCCTGACGGAACGCTTTGGGGACGCAAAGTTCTCTCCCAAAATTGCCGATATTATGGAGAGCGAAAATACCTAGCAGGGTGCGATGACGCTAGTGAGCTGGACTGCATAAATTTCTTGTGGCGTGGCGACGAGCCTGCCACGGAGATTTTGAAGGCCTATCCACGGGCTCGAGTAGCCGCAAAATTTGACGACATGGTTGCGGTTCATGGGGCTGTGCTCGCGGGGGCGGGGGTGGCGAGAATGCCCTGTTTTCTTGGCGGCAGTACTGAGGAGCTTGAAGCTCTGCCATACGTTGAAAAACAGCCTTATTCAGATATCTGGATTTTAACTCATCCTGATCTACAGAAACTTCCCCGAATTCGAACTTTTATGCGGTATATTTCTGAAAAACTACAAGAAAAAGAAAAATTATTCTTAGGTGAGTAATTGGTTTTCGACAGAAAAAGTCACCTTATTTATAGCCCATGGGTTGAGATCCATACAATTGTCTTAAATTATTCGAATATTAGGAATTTTCTAATAAGCATAATGCTTCGTGTAAGTTCAGTAGGTAAAAATAGTATCGGAGTTCAGTTATGTTAGTAAGTAATCGACTATTAGCGTGTGCATTGATTGTATTCGCCGCGCCTTTCGCAAGTATAGCCCAAAGTGCTGATGCAGATTTGTCAGTTATGGAAATTGGAGGATTATACCAAAAAGATGGCAAAGGGCTTTATGATCAAGTTGTTTCAGCAGCAAGCGCAAAATCCGAAGTATCCTTCAAGATCCAGCATGTCCCGCCAAAGCGCGCATTTGCAAATTTTGAGACCGGAAAATCTCTGTGTATGGCGCCAGCAAATACAAACCCCGATTTCTACAATTTTTCCTTCAAAACGGTGCAATCAGCTTCAATGACAGAGGCGAAAGTCTACATCTTTACAAAAGCGGGATCCTCTCCCGTAAGTGACGTGACGGCGTTGAAGGGAATGAAAGTTGGTGTCCGGCAGGGTATGCCTTATGGAAACAATATAGAAAATTCGGGACTGAGTTTGGTTGCGGCCAGCTCAATCGAAACCAATATTAAAAAATTGAACGCGGGACGGATCGACGTTTTTCTCGCATATTGGCCAGACGTATATGCGGCATTTGATGCTATGGGCGTTGACCCTCTTCCCCATTCGGCGGATCAACCAGTAGCGGTGCATAATGACTCTATTCTATGTCGCGATACGCCAGAGGGTAGAGCCGCAGTTGAAGCCTTCGACAAAGGCTACAAAGCCATAGAAGGTGACGGGACATTGGCTAAAATAATGGGTGAATAGAAATGCCTCGCACTCATTGCGCTGGTGTTTAATGGTGGTTTCTGGTTGTATGCGAACAGCTTGTTTTAAGATATTCCTCTCAAATTATCCTGTTTGACGTATGGGGAGAGAGCGATTTTATTGAGCTTACACTGATGAATAAGCAGTGGCATTTATGCTTTGTTGAAAAGCAAATGCTGCTGTTTTATGAGATTAATGTGTCGTCAAAATAAGTGTTTATGTTGGTGTGGAAAATTTAACGAAATAGACCCAATAAGGTATTCAGTTAGTGCGAATTAAGGACAATAACAAACGGCGGGCAATTCGTGATGCCGCTGTAACAGAGGTGATTGTTGGGGGATTAGGCGGCGCATCTGTTAGTAAAATCGCCAAACGAGCAAACGTGTCCGCAGGGACAATATATCTCTACTTCCCAAATAAAGAAGAGCTACTTCAACAAGTGTTTCTTGAAATAAAAACAGAGCTTCATGAACATATGATGGCGGTTTTTAAGCCGACTGAAAACTCTGCCGAAAATATCAAAAAAATGTGGTTTTCTCTGTTCGAGTATATTCTTGAGAACCCAAATGATTTTGTTTTTTCCGAATATGTCTCCGCTGCGCAACTCCTGGATGACAAACGCAAGCCTGAGGTGGAAGCTATGGCCATGGAAATTGGTGGCATCCTGATGTCGGCGATTGAGGACGGGACACTTCGGCGAGTTTCTTTGAATGCGTTGAGTGCTTTGCTTATAGCGCCTGCCGTGCAGCTGGGTAAAAGAGCAATCCATGAGGAACTGCCAGTTGATCAGAAAATTGTGGAAGATACTTTTGATATGATTTGGCGGGGTGTGTCTTTTAGTTGATGAATGAACGTTCATTCATTATAGAATTATTGTCCTTGCAACAATATCGGAGAAGGCAATGTATTCTATGGTGATAAAGAAACACCTGGTTTCGCTTCTAATTATCTTATCTGTGGCATTCGGTGTATCCCTGCAATCTGCAGCAGCGGATCAATCTTCCACTAAAATTTCAAAAGAAAACCCGATGTCAGAGGCTTCGGCTAAAGCATTTATGCGCAACTGGCTAACGATGATTGATACGAATGCGCCCCTAAACGAGTATTTGAAATACCTACCAGATGGTGATTTTGAGCAGTGGTCCTACCCCAATGCAGAGATTAAAAATGTTGAACATCTACAGCAATATTTCCAGAAAACCTGGGGAATGATTAAGAAGAATACTAATAAAATCAGTAATTTGGATGCCGCAAAAATTAAAGGTGATAGGTACCAAATTCTGACAAATGTCCATTGGAAGGGTGATATCGCGGATGGTAAATCTATTACAAAGGATTTGCTGTACACGTTGACAGTCGGAGAGGGAACTTCAGCCGCAGATCCAAAGGGACAGTATCCGAAAATTTATAAGTATAAAATCAGTAGCCCTTGAGGCACTCGTACTCCTTCCCCTATGCTTCCCGTAAGAAATGGTGGTGATGTTCTGGCATCCTCACCATTTTTTTAGTTACAAGGGCTAGGAAACAACACGTTGGCAGGGAAAATTCCTAATGGTTCGAGTTGTAATAAACCAAAATAACACAGCAAATAAGTGTAAAATAATCTACGTTATCAAGGTAAATCTATAAAAAATCGATTTAATTGCGTGTAATTTGAATATGGATTATGCTTCTTCTTTAAATAATTAGAGTTTGGTAATTTTCAGGGGAGGTTATTATGAAAAAAATTGGATTATTATTAGCAGCGACTGTTGTGGGATTAATGGCAAGCGGGCCGCAACTGGCAGCAGCTGCAAATGTAAAAGTCACACCACTAGGCGGCCAAGATGGCGAGTTTTGTCGTCTTGACCGGGCAATAATGTTTGAAGACCCTAACGGCACACGAATTCTGTATGATGCGGGAATGACAGTTGCCGGTCCAACAGATCCGCGCCTTGGAAAAGTTGATGCGCTGCTCGTAAGTCACATGCATTTTGATCATGTTGGCGGTAAACGTAATAAAGCCCCAAATTCAGGTAAATGCGGCAAGCCTGATTTGTCTGTTTCAGCAATCCCAAATACAAATGTGGTCGATATTGCGCTGGCAAAGAAAGCAAAGATTGTTACGGGCAGTGAGATGCCTGCGTTCTTTGCAAGTAAATTGAAGGCGCTGGGCGGAAATCCAAAGGATTCAATGTTGGCTCGGTTCGGTGCGACAACCTCAGTTGGTGGTGTCAAAATCTCAACTGTACCGGCAATACATAGCAATGGCGTGCATCATGCCCTGATCGGCGGTGATCTGGGCGAGGCGTTAAAGGCATCTGGTCTTGGCGGTAGTGTCGGCCCGGCAACAGGTTATATTCTACAGTTTACAAATGGGCTTGTTGTGTACTTATCCGGTGATACTGGCATTACTGCAGAACAAGATTTGGTGGTGAATAAATTCTATCACGCCAAGTTGGCTGTTATGAATATTGGCGATACCTATACAACAGGTCCAACTGAAGCGGCGCATGTTGTTAATAATATGGTCAAGCCAGCATCTGTTATTGCCTCTCATGCAAATGAGGAAGCAACAAAAGGCGGTAAAATTATCGCTGGTACGAAAACAGAGATCTTTAAAAAGGCAGTTACTGTTCCTGTACATATTCCTTTGAGCGGAAAAGTTATGGAATTTAATGCTGCGGGCGTTTGCGTCTCTGGCTGCTAATCCCGATTTTGTGAAAGTCTGGACATGTGATTTGTTCAGGCTTTCATAAATTTTATTTTTTCAGGACTAGGTTTTCGTTTGTACATTTAATCGAGTACCAAGTGTTTTATTTATTTCTGCCTTTAGCCAGTTTTGAAGTCGGGTAAATTGATCCGTTTTTGCAAACTCACTCTTGCATACTAGCCAATAACTTGAGCGCATTTTTACCGGAGATCCTAAAGGTTTTAGAAATCCTGCGGAAATGTCATTTTCGACGAGCAAGCTCCTACCGAGACCGATTCCCAGACCATTTATTGCCGCTTGTAGCATTAAGTCTGCCCGTTCAAACTGGAAGTCGGGGACAATTTCAGAATTTACCGGTCTTTCTTTGGAGAAATAAAAATTCCAACTGAAGTCAGTTTCATCTGACGCGCCTCTTCTATCCGCTAAAAAAACTGCATTGTGGTCATCAAGCTGAGAAATCGAATTTTCTCGTGCTTTGAGATATGCTGTGCTGGCAACGGGTTGGATTTCACTGTGCGCTAAATGGACAGAAAATAAACCAGGGTAGGGGCCGGTGCCAAAACGAATTGCGGCGTCTACATCATTGGATCCAAAATCTGTATGTTCCTCGCTGACTTGCAAGGCAATATCAATATTCATGGCCGCGGCGGAGGGGAGTGAGGGAATAAGCCATTTCATTGCTAATGAGGAGGGCAGAGATAACCTTATGGACTTATCTGAATACAGGTTTTCTATTTCATTTAGTGCGCTTTTCCAAATAGCGGAGGTCTCAGTTGCGGCGCGGCATAGAATTTCCCCTTCCTGCGTAAAACGTAATTGACGGGTAGTCCGTTCAAATAATTTGAAACCAAGAGCCTCTTCAAGGGCTTTTGTGCGATGACTAACTGCTGACTGGTGAACTTTAAGTAGGTCAGCTGCTTTACTGAAATTTTGTGTTTCTGCGATTGCGGCGAGAAGAAGTGCTGCATTAGCCAGTTTTGATGACGGATTATCTTGAGTCATATTAGTGATAAAATCTCATGTGTATATGAGTACAAAAGTCCAATTATCAATGTATTATAGTGAATATAACTCATAAATACACAATTAATAAGGATCTAATAATGATAAAACATCACTTACCTAAAAAAACGACTGTAGCGAAGATTGTAAACGGATTTGTAACAACAGAAGGCGGCGGAAATCCTGCTGGTGTGGTGCTGAATGCGGACGGTCTGACCGACACCGATATGATTTCAATTGCTGGGCAAGTCGGATTGTCCGAAACAGCCTTTGTATCAAAATCAGAGACAGAAGGTTTCAAGTTGGATTTCTTTACACCTAATCGCCGGATTAGTCATTGTGGGCATGCGACCATCGCAACGTTTTCTTATTTGTCAGAACTCGGCTTTGTATCCGACGGTGAAACTTCTAAAGAAACAGTCGATGGGCCTAGAAAAATTATCATAAAAAAGGGGGCCGCATTCATGGAACAGTTGGCTCCTAAGTACCGTAAAGCTGAAGATTGGATCGAAGACAACGTAACAGTGGATCAAGTCCTTGCATCCATCGGCTTAGATAAAAGTGATGTGGATGTGAGGGTTGATCCGCTTGTCGTCAATACCGGGAATAACTTTCTAATCCTTGGCGTCTCATCTGCCGCTGCCCTAAAGGGTCTGAAACCCAATTTTGATGAAATATCCGACATAAGCGATAAACTTGATTTAATTGGATACTACATATTCACAACAGATCCAGTGGCCACTGATTACGCTGCGACAACACGTATGTTCGCACCGCGCTATGCCATAGAGGAAGAGGCCGCCACGGGCATGGCTGCTGGACCACTTGCCTGCGTATTATTTGATTTCTTGAACACTAAAACGGAGACGATGGTAATTGAACAAGGTTGTTTCATGAACCCAGCTTCCGCTAGCTTGCTGACTGTCGATCTTTCAATGCGAGATGGAGGTATAACTGGATTAATGGCCGGTGGTTTTGGTCGTGTTATGGATGAGATGGTAATTGAATACTAAGCGCGAGGGCTTACGCTGATAAAATAGTCCTACTTTTGGTCCTGATGGATCGGGGCCGTACCAGTCAATGGTTAGAGAAGCTGTCCGAAGAAGTTCCATTAGTGATGAAAGCAAAGAAGTCTATTAACCAAAAAGAAGGGCTGTAAATCTGTTCATCAACAAGAAATACCCTTGTATGTATGGATATTTAGGTTTGTTAGCGAGATTTTCGACGACCGGAAGAATGAAAACGAACAGGAGAGTCTAGATACAGGAATTGATTACCAGTACATACCTACTGTGGACCAAAATTTGGGGATGCTTGAAAAAGGTTACGTGGATGCAGTACTCGCTTTCATGCCAGATGTTTCCATATTTTCAGAACGAACAAATTAAGATAAAGCCCATCCCATTTCTATAAGTTACGATCTGATAATTTGCCTCGATCCTGTCGCTAGAGCGGCCTTTGTGAGTAAAATTTCACAGGGTTTGGAGAGTATGTTCCGAGATGGTACGGTAAAACAAATACTTAGAGATATGTATTTAGATTATGACTCTAGGGAGTTCCTTAGTCAGAATTGAAGGGCAGGAGAAAAAATGGGGAAAATACTGGGCGAGCTCGTTATTAAGCCTGCTGATATCGAAAACTTTGTAACTGCAATAGAATGGGCCGCCGCAGAAGGCTGGAACCCTGGAATAGATGATCTGGAGGCTTTTTATTCTGCTGATCGCTCGGGGTTTATCATGGGCTTTATTGATGGCGTACCTGTGAGTTCAATCTCGGTCATTAAATACGGTGAGAATTTCGGTTTCCTAGGGTTTTATATCGTGCGCCCAGATTTACGGGGAAGTGGCATCGGATTGGCAACATGGAACGCTGGAATGGCGTACCTAGAGGGACGAGCCATAGGTTTAGATGGCGTTGCGGATCAGCAAAGTAATTACCGCAAAAGTGGTTTTGAATACGTCTGCAGCAATATTCGCTACTGCGGTATACCTGTTAGTATGCATAGTCTTAAAAGCGCACTGAAAATAGAGGATGTTACTCTGCGATCGGCTTCGGAAATTATTGCATATGACAGCGCATTTTTCCCTGCGCCGAGAGGTGAATTTATCCGTCACTGGACCCAGGAAGGTTCGCACGGATCAAGAATTGCAAAATGCGTCAAAAGTGGAGATAAAATTATAGGATATGGCGTTATTCGTAAATGCCGTTCGGGCTTTAAAATTGGTCCCTTATTTTGCGATGATGAAGACGTTGCAGATGCACTCTTTTGGTCTCTTGTTAATGCTGTTGGTCCTGACGTTGAAGTGAGTTTAGATGTGCCCAACATAAATATGCAGGCCGTCAATTTGGCTGAACGGTATGGATTGAATCCGGCGTTCGAGACAGCGCGTATGTACAAAGGGGGGGCTCCAGATTTAACTCAAGCGCGGGTATTTGGTGTAACGACTTTTGAGCTGGGGTAATCTTCTTGAATTCGTTATGTTTCTTGTAATTTTGGGTGATAACCACGAACCTAAAAATTGTGAATGTGTTTGTTTTTGAGAAGATTGGGAATTTCATAGGCTTACCGCAATTATTTAGTAATGTTTAACCCTTATAAACTTTCCTTAGGTGGTATGTTGCGCCATGTCTATTTACATAAGAGCGCAATGCGTAAATCCCCAAGATTTTTGGTTGGCAACCCATCGAACGGCGTAAGCGTTGGATGTATCAAAGAAAGTAAAATTGATGTCAGAGATAAATGATACCGGTAAAAGTCGAGCAGGTTTTGGCCATAATCGAGGACATGTACCCCCAGAAGAATTAAAGGCTGAATTGGCAGCACTTCAAGAAGCAGAAGCGCGAACAATAACCCAGCATGCCAAGTCGCCAAGCTTGATTGATTATATCTATGAGGTTCGATTTTATCCCGGCGGTGATCTGACAAAGGGTGATCTGAAAGCCTATGATATTAAGCATGCTCGGCGTTCTCTAAACGTTATTCTTGGTGTCACTCAACTCCCCATGGATACGCAGATAATTGAAAAACACATAGTGGAAGAAGAGCTCAAAGAGTGGAACGCAGCAAAGAGCCGGCGTTTGCTTCAAACCCTTATGGTGCATCATGTGTGGTTGCAGGGAAGTGCTGGCGGTGTTCGGGCTGATTTGTCGGGCGAAGATTTGAGCGGGGTGAACCTAGAAGGCCGTGATCTCAGCCATGTGAGTTTAGCGAATGCAAATTTATCTAAGGCGGCATTGAAGGGTGCACGTTTGATCGGAACAGATCTGACCGGAGTTGATTTAAGCGGTGCAGATTTAAGCGGCTGCGATTTGACCAATGCTTCGTTGGCCGATGCAAACCTCATTGGTACAAAATTGACCGACACCAATTTAAAAGGAGCTGATCTTTGGCGCGCGAATTTGGCGAGAGCTATTATCTCCCCTGAAGCCCTTCACAAGGCATTGGGCTGTAGCGAAGACTAACAAGGGGTGTTAGGGGTTATAGGAATAAATTGGGCGGCGGGTAACCGCTGTCTGATGCCTAGCCAGTTTCAACAATATGCCCAACAAGGGAGATATAAACGATTATGTTGGCAACTCCCACCGTTCCGATCATTGTGACCAGTAATATATATCGATGGATATTGGCTTCTAGACGGGATTTCACTTGCCGCACTAATCGAAAATGATCAGACATAAACAGATTTATTTTACGAATTTTGAGTGTTTCAGTATGTTGCCATAATTGATAAATGAGCAAAATAGCAATGGCAAAAGAGCTAATTAGAAAGCTCAGAATAATCAATGCTCTAAAATGGGATATTTCCTGGCTGACGTAGGATCCGATCAGGACAAGTGATAGTTGTGCAAGGCAAGTCGCCCCCAATGTTGACCATTGCCGCGTCTTTGCAAACAGCATGGTACGGGTGCTTTCCCGATACAGCGACAACATCTCAGCATGAGTTAAGTCATCAAGCTCTGATGGATCGAGGTCCTTCATTTCGTCACTATTTGATTCTGCGTTCATTTTTTAAACTTTAACGTAAAAGTGCTAATTTTCTAATAAAATCAATATCTAGATGTTATTTAAATTGTAACTACAGTGCGAGAGGTGGGAAAGATGCGCTGAATTATCGTCGAAGTGAGAGGAAATTGTATTTATGTGTTGCTTAGTGAGATTACTCACCTAATTCGTTTATTGCAGCCAAATTATGGAGATTTTTAATGACAGAAGCAGGCGCAGATTATGCGGCCACAGACCCAGACGTATTTAGCCGAGGAAGCCTTAGCCTGACGTATGAACTTCTCCGAAGCAGAGATGCTGAGCTTGCACTGGTTGTGCGTAATATTTGCCACAGCGAACCGTTACCCAAAGGCCCGAACGTTCCTCAAAATAAAAATTCAGATTATTTCAAAGTCACTCTGGATTCATTGCAAGTTCGAGCGATTGTGGAAAACCTTCATGTGGAAGAACAAAACGATCCGGGACGGATGGTGATGGCACAGGCGTTGATGGAAGATTGGATGAACTTGGCACGAAAAATGATCAGCGATCTGTTAGATGAAGAAAAACCACTCACTAATTGAGTGGTTTTCTCTCATATCAATCAACCTATTTGGGCTGTTTCACAATTCTCAAGTATGGCTTTAGAGTTTTCCAACCATCTAGGTATTTGTCTTTTGCCATTTCGTCAGTTACGGCAGGAACAATGATGACATCATCGCCATTTTTCCAGTTTACAGGGGTCGCAACTTTATGCTTTGCAGTCAGTTGCATGGAGTCCAGAACCCTTAAAATTTCATCGAAATTACGGCCCGTTGTCATAGGGTAACTCATCATTAATTTGATGTTTTTGTCTGGGCCCACGACAAAAACAGTTCTAACTGTTGCATTGGTCATTGCTGTTCTGTTTTCCATTGCCACGTTTTCATCGGCTGGAAACATATTGTACTTCAAAGACACATTCAGATCTGTATCTGCAATCATGGGAAAATTGACTTTATACCCTTGAGTTTCCTCAATATCGGCTGCCCAACCAGCATGATTACCAACAGGATCAATACTAAGCCCAATGACTTTACAATTTCGTTTTTCGAATTCCGGTTTTAGTTTAGCCACATAACCAAGCTCAGTTGTGCACACCGGTGTGTAATCTTTTGGATGAGAAAATAGAATTCCCCAGCCATCTCCCAACCAATCATGGAAATCTATTTTTCCTTCCGTGGTTTCTGCTGAGAAATTTGGTGCCTGATCGTTTATTCTAAGGGACATAAACTTAGCCTTCCTGTTCGGGTTCATCTTCTAAGAAATTAGTTACCTTGAATGTAAGATGAGGTTGGGCGGAAGTAAATGGAGACATGCATGAGTATAGAAAATACTGTGACGGCCCTTACATTTGAAGATTTCTTTTAAACTCGCTTGGCGACATCCCCATACTTGCCCGGAAATCACGGCTGAAATGAGAACTGTCACTAAATCCGGCGCAGTATCCCACGGTAGAAATGTCATGATCTACACGCTTCAATAAATCGCAAGCTATGTGAATTCTTAATGATCGGACGACACTTGAAAAAGACAGGTCAGTCTCTGCTAGCATACGCTGCAGAGATCTTTTGGATGTTCCTAAATCCATGGCGAGTTCCTCCACTTTCCAGTTTCGGGATATCTCTGGGATCATGGCTCTAACTATTTTTTCCACCATCGCTTTGTATTGCCCCTTCACCGTAAGTGACATGAGGAACGAGCTGAGTAATTCATTCGACTGGTTGGGTCTGACCGGGGGATCAAAACGATCCCACAAAATGTGCCATGTTGCGAACTTGAAGTCGCACTGGTTTACCGATCGCTCAATGGTGCTGTTAGCGTAAATCGTTACCCACTCTCCAGCTTCATTAGGTGTTGTGCAAACGACAGATTTGCAACCTATCCCTTGTAATAGCGCAATCATCAACCCGCAAATTAAGTGGTTTTCAATTGGGTTCGGTGATTTTGGGGTGACCGAGTATCTCTTAAATCCAGCGCTATTTTCAGTTTCCGAACTGATTGCCACGCGGTTTGTCGAATGGGCAAACTTTTCAAATCTTTTCCAGCCTTCAAATAGGCGTTGCGGCGACGATGAATTTAGCGCCATTTTCCATATGGGATCATATGACGCTTTCTGGACGGAAAATCCGATGCCTAATATGGTTTCAGGATTGGTTCGTTGCCAAAGATCTTCAAGAAAATTACGTTTCTCTTCCGCAGGGAAATGCGCATTCCGGACAGCCGCAGTTTTGCCAGCTCTACTCTGACGATCGGCTTTTGTTGTCTCTTCAAGGCAAGTGCGTATCAGATTGACAAGACTAGTACGGGCAAACTCTTTGATCGTTTTTCTCCAGGCGTTCCTTGTTGATATCAAGTGTCTATGGACAACACGTCATAATCAAATGGCAATTGTCTTATGCGGCGTTTTGTTGCTGCGTATACCGCATTGGTTATAGATGCTGAAACGGGTGCAAGGGCGGCTTCACCAACGGGCAACGGAGGTGTGTCTTTAGTCGCCAGTAATTTGATATGTATGTTGGGGCATTCATTGTGACGAAGGATTTCGTAGTCGTCAAAATTGGTTTGCATGCTTCTCCCAGCCTCAAAGTTAATGCGCTCCTTTAACGTTATACTACATCCCCAAATAATGTTGCCCACCACCTGATTTTCCACAAGGTCAGGATTAATGGTCGTTCCGTTGTCTTGCGCACACCATATATCCGAAATCGTGACGTCTTCAGTTTGGTGATCAATTTTGATTTTGGCTACAATTGCAACGCAAGTTTCATTTTTGTAAATCGAACAGGCTACCCCATATCCTTCGTTTTCGGCAGGGGCTCTGCTATCCCAGTTAGATAACGTGGATACCTCTCGCAATACGGATGCTAGACGAGCATTCTTCGCAGGCAGGTTTTGCAGTCGAAACTGGATAGGATCTTTTTGCGATATCTCTGCAAGTTCATCTATTGCGCTTTCTATGGCAAAATTGTTAGGGGCGGATCCAAGGCCACGCCATGCACCGACTGGTATGTCCTGTCGGATGTCTGAGTACCGAATTCTATGATTAGTGATGTTATAGGGCGAGATAGCTCCCCTGGATGTACCTTTATCAGCAACAAACATATCAACTGCCCATGCGATATTGCTCGGCACCTGTCCCGTTATTATTGGTGCTGATAGAAAATCATGTTGCCAATTAATGATGGTCCCATCATGAGATACACTGGCTTTTATGTGGTGGGAGAAGGGGGGCTGAAAGTAGCTATTTTGAAACTCGTCCTCTCGGCTCCACTGCACGCGAACTGGAAGGCCAGATTTTCGGGAGAGAATGGCGGCTTCTTCGGCCGCCCTGCAGAATACCCTTCCACCAAACGCACCGCCCATTCTTTGTGGATGCACAACCACTTGATCTTCGTCAAAGTCTAAAAGGCGTGCGACGCGATCCCGAACAAAGAAAGGATCTTGAGACCCGCACCAGATTTCTGCGCTTGTACCACTGACCGAAGCCACAGCGGAACGCGGCTCTAGTCCAGCATGTGTGTAAACGGGTGTTTCATATCCGCTTTCTATGGTGTTTCTACTGTCCGTAGCCGGTGTGTCCACATTACCTGTGCTTATAAGTTCATGTTCGAAATCGTCTGTTTCAATATGCGCTTGAATATCAAAATTGCTAGTCACATTCTTAATTCCATCGGGGGATTGCCAAAGAACTTCAACGTCATTTCTGAGGCTTGATGCAATAAATGGATTGTCTGCAACAATAGCCGCCAAGTTGTTTTCCAAGTCTTTAACAAGGTCGATGATGCCCGGTTTATCTTTGGCTCCTCCCCAATTTACATCCATCAATTTGGCGTTAAAAAAGGGAGGGTGGAATACTGTTGCGAAGGCCATTCCGGGAACCTTTACATCTCGGCTATATGTCATTTTCCCGCATACAATAGCCTGAATGTCAGGGTGTTTCCAATTTTTGCCGATCTGGGAGGTGTCGCTGGTTGGTGTATCAAAATATAGAGCAGGCGCTGGTGTCTCTAGATCCTTGTCCCCCAAAATTACGGGAACTGTGTTTATAACTAAGCTTTCATAGGATATTACGCTGCCGTCGGGAGATATAAAGCCTGCGTTCGAGTGCTTAAGGTCAGATGGGTGAAGGTCTGCCTTTAGGGCCGCTTCACGTCGAAGATATTCCCGAAGTCTTGCCGCCATTATGGCTACGGGTCTGTGAAAAACAGCAATGCTTTCGCTGCCAACAGTGAGTTTAAAGCGGGGGAGATCATTGGTTGACGGTGTTTGGCACTGAATGTGTGCTTGATCGACCTTCAGCTCTGTCGCAACGATTTGCGTAAGCCCAACCGCAGCGCCTTGCCCCATTTCCATGCGGGGGCATAAAAACTGTACCTCCCCAGACGGCATTAATTGTATCCATAACAGACCATCCTCTAGCTCTGGTGATGACGTTGATGGGAAGGCAGGCAGTAAGGATTGGCAAGATGATAAGAGAGTGATGCCCGCTGCGGCCCATCCTGTGTTGACTAGGAATTTTCGCCGAGAGACTTGCTTCAGGGGTTTGTTATTTGTCATGAGCTTGCCCTCCCGCAGCTGTGTGAATAGCTTTTCGAATTCGGGGGTATGTCCCGCACCGGCAGAGATTTCCGGACATAGCTTCTGATATTTCTGCATCGGTTGGCTGAGGGTTTTCTATTAGCAGCGCTGTGGCCGACATGATTTGGCCCGGTTGGCAATAACCGCACTGGGGAACAGCTTCTTTAATCCAAGCGTCTTGGACAGGATGGAGTGCATCTGTTCTGTCTGGGTTCTTGAGCCCTTCAATCGTAGTTATGTGGGCTGTAGCGAGATCTTTTAAAACCAGTTGGCAGGACCTTGCTGCTGATCCGTTCACATGAACGGTACATGCGCCGCATAACCCATCACCGCACCCAAATTTTGTACCGGTTAAATCCAGATAATCGCGCAAGAACTGAACAAGCGGGGTGTCAGAAAGTTCGTCAGGGATTTCAACCTGTTTGTCATTAATATAGAGCAAGACTGCCTCCGTTAATTGGGTGTAGCAATCTTGGTAAAATATGGGAACGTAACTAAGGGCGTTATGATAATCGCGCCAAAATTTTGCAGCTGGTTTTCAGCAGAGCGGTGAGAGGGGGCAGCCTCTCACCAGAATTTAGCCTACTTAGCGAGTTCGAGAATGCTGCAATAGTTTGCCACACCTGATCCGCCCATATTGAAGACGCAGCCGAGTTCGGCTCCCGCTTTTTGGATGTCGCCAGCTGTACCGGTTAGCTGTTTCGCCGCCATAACATGCATAGACACGCCTGTTGCACCGACGGGATGCCCTTTTGCTTTTAGACCTCCGGAGAGGTTTATAGGGAGCCTGCCATCAGCCATAACAGTGCCGTCTTCTAGTAGTGAGGCGCCTTGGCCTTGTTTCGCTAAGCCCATGGCTTCATATATCAAGAGCTCTGCGATGGTGAAACAGTCGTGAACCTCAGCAAAGTCCAAATCGTTTGCTGTAATGCCCGCGGAGCTAAAGGCTCTGGCAAAGGCTTCCCGAGGACCTTCAAATTCAAGCGGTTTACGTTTTGACATGGGTAAGAAGTCGTTGACATGCACTGCAGATTTGAATGCAATTTGGTGCTCAAAATCATCAGCAACTTCGTCTGACACCATAATAAGAGCCGCAGCACCATCACTGATGAGAGAACAGTCAGTTAGCCTGAGGGGAGGGGCAATTTGAGGATTCTTATTACTGACTTCATTGTAGAAATCAAAATCAAATGCTTTACGCATATGTGCTAATGGATTGTTCACGGCGTTGATATGGTTTTTCTCTGCAATTTTGGCCAGTGTTTTTGAATGATCGCCATAGGCATCAAAATAAGCGCCAGCAAACTGCCCAAATACAGCCGGGAATGATAAATGAGCTTCTTCTTTTTGATAAGAGGCACCTGCAAGCGCTTTTGTGACACCTGCTGTATCAAGTTCCGTCATCTTTTCAGCGCCGATAACTAAAGTAATTTTCGATGCGCCAGATCTAATGGAATCCCGAGCGGCATAAACAGCGGCAGAGCCTGAAGCACAGGCATTTTCGAGCCTTGTTGCGGGTTTGAAACGTAAACTATCATCGAGCCCGAGGAC
>CAJXWA010000003.1 GCA_913062525.1 uncultured Alphaproteobacteria bacterium
GTCAATTAGTATGACGAAAGGAGAACTACATGAATGTTGGTTCTGCAAATAATACGCAAATGATGGCGCAAATGCGCCAAATGCACCAGAACGTGCAGCAGTTGCGTCAAGACGCTGATACTGACGGTAGTAGCGGCCTGAATGTCGATGAGTTTACGGCTCTTCGCGAGCAGGTCTCAGAAGTTACCGGAAGAAGCAGTAACGTCAGTGATATTGAGGAAACATTCTCTACTATCGATGCCGATGGTAGCGGTGAACTCTCTGAAGCTGAGCTCAAATCCCATCATCAAACAATGATGGAGCAGCGAGGGGGGCCGGGTGGTCCGCCTCCAGGTGGTCATCCTCCTCCAGGAGGGCAGCCCCCAGGTGCAATGATGAGCTCTGACATGCAAAGCATGTTGTTGCTTCTTCAAGAAGCTGGAACTGATGAAAATGGGGAGTTCAGTGTTGAAACCCTCGTTTCTTCTGTAACAGCTGAAAGTGAAGCAGCTGAAGAAACTGATGACAGCAGTATTGTTGAACTGTTGACGTCAGATACAGAGGACGCTGAAGAAACAGAATCTTCGGCCTCAATACTCGACGTACTAACTGATGAGGAAGAGGCTCAAGCAGCCTAATACTTATTATAAAAGTCGAGAAGGCGGGAGCTTTCCAATATAGAGAACTCGCCTTCTCGATTAAATTTTAGGATGATTTCAGGCTGCTTCTCGAAGCCCGAGGCGACCCCAAACTTCTGTAAGCGCGCTAACCAGCGCCGCCATCATATTATCGTCATGAAGCGGGGAGGGTGTGATCCGCAAACGTTCTTCACCGCGAGGCACCGTCGGATAGTTAATCGGCTGAATATAGATACCGTACTCGTTCAAAAGCATGTCACTGGCTTGTTTGCAAAGTGCCGCATCATAAACCATAACGGGTACAATATGAGTTGGTGTTTGCAAAACGGGAAGGCCAGCCTCTTCTAGCATGCGTTTTAACGTTGCCGCCCGTTCTTGATGAGAATTTCTCTCAGTCTGACTATTTTTCAAATGCTTTACACTTGCAAGTGCACCCGCTCCGACAACAGGGGGTAAAGTCGTCGTAAAGATGAAGCCAGATGCATAGGAGCGAATGGAATCAACAATGTTCGCAGAAGATGTAATGAAGCCACCAACAACTCCGAACGCCTTGCCAAGTGTGCCCTCCATTATGTCGATGCGGTCCATTAGTCCTTCGCGTTCAGCAATACCGCCGCCGCGCGGGCCATATAGCCCAACCGCATGAACTTCGTCCAGATAGGTCATTGCGTTATATTTATCCGCTAAATCGCAAATCTCTTTCATGGGTGAAATGTCACCATCCATTGAGTAGACAGATTCAAACGCAATTATTTTCGGGCGATCCGGATCAATTTTCTGAAGTTTGGCTTCCAGATCCTTTACGTCGTTGTGCTTGAAAATAACCTTCTCGCAACCGGAGTGTCGAACGCCGTCGATCATTGATGCGTGGTTCAGTTCATCTGACAGAATGATTGCGCCGGGCATCAACTTACCCAGAGTACTAATTGTTGCGTCGTTGGACACAAATCCAGAAGTAAAAACAAGCGCGCTTTCTTTGCCATGCAAATCAGCGAGTTCTCTTTCCAACTCACAAATCATGTGAGTGTTGCCTGAGATATTTCGGGTGCCACCTGAGCCAGCGCCATAACGATCGACCGCATCTTTCATTGCTGACAAAACTTTAGGGTTTTGACCCATACCAAGATAGTCGTTAGAACACCAAATTACGACTTCAGACACGGTCTCATTCGTATGCTTGGTTGCTCTTGGGAAGTTGCCCGCTTGGCGTCCTATCTCTGTGAAAATTCGGTAGCGGTTTTCTGTTTTGAGGTTTTGAATGGCTTGCTCGAACACATTGTCATAGTCCATTGTCATGCCTTCAATTTCCTTTTCTGGCTTCTTGGTTGTCTCTTTATTAGCAAATAAGCATAAAAGATTCATTAATGTTGAATAGCCAATAACTATCTTGCTTGGCAAGGGACAAATGGTCGCATCAAGTCATTTCAATAGCCCGAGGATTATCAAATAATAGGAACCTCAGTGCCTAAGGAAAATCAGTGTGCCATCAATATGGGTAACTTACACTTGTCTAGCATTTCACCTGTTACAGCGCCAAAGAGTAGTCGCCGCAGCCTGCCTTGAGTATAGGCTCCCATAACCACCAGATCAGCGTTAAATTTGTCGGCCTCTGCAAGTAATGTTGAGGCGGTGGATCGTCCGCTAGTTCCGTGCACAACGCAACTGGATGCATGAATTCCGTACAGAGCCAAATATCGTAGGGCTTCTGTTGGGCTTATTTTTTCACTTAAATCATCAACGGCACAAATGAGAGAAACTTCACTTGCAGTCTTCAAAACGGGAAGTGCCAAGCTAATTGCACGACTTGATTCGACCGATCCATTCCAGATCACCGCAACGCGTTTACCAAAATCGGGCGTCAACGCCTCATTTACAACCAATACTGGCCGGCCCGTTTCTAAAATTGCGGAATTGATGACATGTTGATTGTCAGAGTTTTGTTCCACAGTTTTCTTGCAGACGACAATTAGGTCGAACATACGTCCATATTCTGGCAGTAGGTCTTCCTGATTTCCAGGGCGGGTAATAAACCGTGCTGAAGACGAGACGGTTGTTGTGTCGCCAGTAGGTTGTTCTATGGATATGCCTTGAGACGAACAAAGTTCGTTGAAGAGAGCTTCTGCGGCGGCTTCGCGTTTTTGACTATCTTTTTCCGCCATATCAATGACGCTTTCAATCATTGATGTAGTCATTCCCTCGCCGACAAAGGAAGCTGCGGCTCGGGGATCTCTCTTTACGTGGAGGGCGTCGACATTGCCCGAAAATCTACTACTGAAAGTTAATGCACTATTGAGTGCGGATGAATCGCATCCTGTATCAGAGCCGTTTAAAGGAACAAGTATAGCTTTAATTGACATGGGTACCTCACTCTATAAGTTACTAAGAATATAGTGCGAAGAAAACCACTAGAACAGTTTTATTTTAAAGTTTCCCAAGTAATTGAAGCGCCGCATTGGTGATTTCTGTTTCAGTTCCACTTGCATCAAGGTTAATCCAGTCTGTAACTGCGTCTGGATTACGGGCCATTTGTGCTTGCATTACTTCTACCGTTGCATCTGAAGCATCTCTTGTTCGCCCCTCAATGCGTTCTGACATGACGTGTTCATCTACAGATAACCACAGTCCCGTAAATTCGGCACCTAAACCTTGTGCAAGCAAGCTGAAATCATTGCGGTCTTCATGGCGATCAAGTACGGCATCAATAATAACCGAATGCCCCGCTGTCACAGCCTGTGTCGCAATTTCTTTCATATGTGCGTATACGGCGATAGATTGCGCGACCGTATAGGCAGTCTGCGGCATGGGGGAGTAGTCATCCCAGCCGATCAGGAGGCGTCTAATAACATCACTTCGAATACGCAAGGCGCCAGGAGCGTCCCCAATGTAGTGTGAAAGGTTGGCCGCCAAGGTTGACTTCCCACTCCCAGAAAAGCCACCAATAGCAATGACAACGGGTGCGTGTGTCTCCAAAAATGCTTTGCTATCTTTCAAAAGATCTACAGCTACATCTGCATACTGTATCTTGTCATTTGTGTTTTGCGATTGCGTATACCTACTGGCAGCTACATGAGTGCGTATGCCCGATCTCATGGATAAAAAGAACGGTAGCAGAGCCAAAGACGCTAAAAATTTAGGAGTTTTAATCCACCCCATTTGAATGAGGTATTTATTGAATATTTGATTGGCTGCCAGTTTTTGCTTCTTCTGCCACAGATCCATGAGTAAAAAACTGACATCATATAAAACGTCGCCAACCACAAAATCATCTTCATATTCGATGGCATCAAATAAAAGCGGCTTTCCCTCAACCATACAGATGTTTTGTAGATGCAAATCACCGTGCCCTGCACGGATCCAGCCGTCATTAATGCGAATTTTCTCAAGTGGTTTCAGTGTTTTATATGTCTCGTGTAAATTTCCCCGGTAAGTTTGGACGTCATCGAGGTTGAAAAGAACGGGGCAATGCTCATCCAACTGAGTAAAATTTTGATCGATGACAGAGTGAAAATCAGGAATGGCGTCCAATTGTTTTATAGGTGCTATGCCTAAGTGGAATTTGCTGATTTCAGTGCATAGGTTTTCGCCAAGAATTTCAGAAATTCCTTCCCGTTCTATGAAATTATCCAACCGGTCTTCATCCGAAAATCTATTCATTTTTATGAAGTAGTCGATAGGAGTACCGGAACCGGCTAGCGAAATTTTGTGATCGTCGGTCAGGTATATGCCAAATACACCGATATAGAGTTCAGATGCAGTGCGCTGGTTCAACGTAACTTCATGTTCACAAAAACGTCGCCTTTGCTCTGGTGTGCTGAAGTCCATGTGATCATATTTTACCGGCTTTTTGATTTTGATGGCACGCTTGCGCCCCAGTAGAACCGTCGCCCCGTGGGTTTCAATCTGCTGAATGTCTTCTGGCATCGTCGTGTCGTAATCCCACAGAACAGGGGAGGCGCACAGAAATTCGATGCTATATTCATGCAGTGATTGCTGCGCTGAAAGGTCAAGGCTCCCCATAGGTATTTTAATCCGTTGTTTTATTCAGAAGCTCAGGTGGAGCAGGGTCTTGGTGAATAAGGGCTTCAGCATCTGGATAATTTTCAAGAATGCTGGCTTCAACAGCCTCAGAAATAACATGCGCGTCACTTAATTTTAAGTCTGGGGGTAGGTCTAGATGCATTTGAATGAACACCGTTTGGCCTGAACGTCTCGTCCGCAGGTCGTGGACACCGAGAACGCCGGTGTGGCTTGTAACGAGTTCGATGATTTTATCGCGTTCTTCGTCTGGTAATTCTTCGTCCATTAGGTCAGAAAATGATAGGCGAATGATGGACCAAGCATTGTATGAGATATAGGCGGCTATGCCGAAAGCAAAGAGGGCGTCTGCCATAATCCAGCCAAATTGATCAGCAAGGATCAAGGCGGCAATGACACTGACATTGACAAGGATATCACCAGTGTAATGGAGAGAATCCGCTGATATAGCGACAGATTGGGATCTTTTGATAACATATTTTTGAAACAAGATGAGAGAAAGCGTGAGTGCAATTGACGCAACCATCACGTAAATACCGATCTCGCTTGCCTGTACAGGTTCTGGGTTCGCCAGTCTTTCCGTTGCCTGTAGAATAAGGAATAAGGCTGAGCCAACAATAAAGGCAGACTGGAGTAAACCAGCCAAAGCTTCGGCTTTACCATGCCCAAATCTATGGTCGTCATCTGCGGGAACTAAAGCCTGGCGCACGGCAAGCAAATTGACGATAGATGCGCCAAGGTCCAGCAAAGAATCTACAAATGTCGAGAGGATGGACACTGAATCCGTGGTCAGATAAGCCCAGCCTTTGATGATAATTAGGATGGCAGCTGTCAGCACAGCAAAGTAAGTGGCCGCACGCATTAGCCGCTCTTTTTGCTGAGTGGATAGAGCTGGTTTTATATCTTTGTCAGTCATATATCTGCGCTTATGGATAGAGAATTGATTTGTTCCAGCCATCTTCTGTTAGCTGATATTGGCGTCGTTCATGAAGGCGAAATGGTTTGTCTTGCCAAAATTCCATGAGGGTTGGTTTGATACGAAATCCAGACCAGTAGGGAGGCCGCGGAATTTTGCCGACCGCATATTTTGTCGCATATTTCGCAACAGCGGCCTCAAGAGAGAAGCGGCCTTCCATTGCTCTTGATTGTTGGCTTGCCCATGCCCCTATTCGGCTATCCCGTGCCCGGCTATCAAAATAAGTGTCTGCATCGTCATCGCTGACAACTTCGACGTCTCCATTAATTCTAACCGACCGTCTTAGGCTTTTCCAATGGAAACACAATGCTGCCTTTTTTGTGGTTAGCAGTTCTTGTCCTTTTTGACTTTCGAAGTTTGTGTAAAAGACAAAACCGTCTTCGTCGACATCTTTAAGCAGCACCATGCGAACAGAGGGTTCTCCCTGTTCATTTACCGTCGCAAGAGACATAGCGGTCGCATCATTGGGTTCCGATTTTTCAGCTTCTGACAGCCATTTATTAAATTCTTCGATCAATTCAGATAGCTCTGTCACAATATCGCCCATTTTCTGTCAAAAAAAACACCATATATCTCTAGATACCAACTAATGTAATAGCGGACAGACTTACTGTCGAGTATTTGTCTTGACGAAGCCTTGCCTTTGCGGGAAAAATTGCAGAGATCAGGGGTTACTTAAATATTGGAGATTTGCATTCCGTGTGGAAATCTCAAGTTCGAAGGAATTTTATTATGGCACTCGGAAAATCACTTATGGTTGGGTTTCTGGCAATTGGGTTAAGTCTTGGCGGTTGCGCGTCAAACGAAGGAAACAACAAGCAAGTTGGCGGTGCCGTTATTGGCGGTATTGGTGGCGCATTGCTTGGATCTGTCTTTGGTAAAGGATCTGGACGCCTGGCTGCTGTCGCTGTTGGCACACTTGTTGGGGCAATGGTTGGCCAAGAAGTTGGTAAATCGCTGGATAAAGCAGATCGGGCGGCAATTGATCGCGCTGAATCTAGAGCAACGACAGCGCCAATTGGGGAAACAATTAATTGGGATAACCCGGACAGCGGAAATTCAGGAACAGTGACACCTGTTCGAGACGGAAAAGATACCACAGGCCGGTATTGTAGAGAATTTAAGCAAACCATTGAAATCGGCGGCCGCCTTGAAGAAGGTTACGGAACAGCTTGCCGTCAAGAAGACGGTTCTTGGCAAATAATGACTTAAAGAAAATAGGCAATAAGTCTGTATTTTCCCCCAGATATCCAATACAAAGGATATCTGGGGACTACAAAGGTGCTGACAGGTTAATGCTGAAATTAAAAAATAATATTGTAGGGGCGGGACTTGGTGCCGTCCTTGCACTTTCTGTCGTCGGAAATAGCTTTGCTGATTTTGACGATGCTGTGAAAGCATATGAAGTCGGCGATTATTCAAAAGCCATGCACGAATGGCAACAACTAGCCCAAAAAGATGACCCTGCTGCCATGCGGAATGTGGGGCATATGTATCGGCGCGGATTAGGCGTTGATCAGGACTTTACCAAAGCATTAAGTTGGTATAAACGCGCCGCCGAAATGGGCTTTGATCGGGCTCAAGCCAATGTGGCTTCCATGTATTTGCGCGGCCAAGGCGTTGAGCAAGACTACGTTAAGGCCGCGTCTTGGTTTACCAAAGCCGCTCGAAATGGGCATAAGATCGCGCAGTATAATCTGGGTTTGATGTATGAACATGGTAAGGGTGTCGAGAAAAGCGGCGCAAAAGCGTTGGCCTGGTATAACCTTGCTGCCAAAGCTGGTCATAAACAGGCCTTGAATAAAGTTTCGTTAATGGTGGCAACTGATCCCGATGTTAAAGATGAAAATGTGATCGCGCCAACACAAACACAAACCGCAGCTGTTGTTGAGCAGCCGGTTGTTGTCGCACCGGAGGCTTTGAAGACTAAACCATCCATTGCTCCAAAAGTAATATCCGAACCGGCGCCTGTAGTCACGACACCTGTTGTCGCTGCAACCGCTGAAAAGATGATAGTTGCCGCACCAGTAGAAGCGCCAAAACCCGCCGCGAAAAAATTTGATCCCTTCGCGTCTAGTGCTAACAATAAAAATTCAAGTACGATTGAACAGACGGGAGCGCCCACAGCTTTCAATCAGGTGAAAACCTCTGAAACATTAACACCCACTGAAATGGTCACACCAACAGAAGTGGTTGCCGGCCCTGCGAAACAGCCTGTTATTGTTGAGGTTAAGTCAGCTCCAGAGCCGATGGCTGAGAAAACGATTATAGCGGAGCCGCAGGTTGTTGAAAAAACTCAAGTTTCTATTGTTGAACCTGTCGCCGCTCAAACAACTGCGACCGTACCCAAAACACAACCTGCCGTGGCTCCAGAACCTGAGAAAAAGGGATTTTTTGAGTCTCTGAAATCTCTTGTACTGGGTGACGATGAAGATGACGGAGATAGCAAACCGGTGGTTGCCGCAGTAACAGTGGCCGCAGCTCCAGCTGGATCCGCAACGCCAGCTGCACCGATAACAGCTATTCCTGTACCAAAACCAATGGCAGTGGTGCAAAGTGTTCACGTGGCTCCCGGAAGCGGCTTATCAATAGATGAGCGCTTGGAAATGGCCAGCCTTTCCTTCGCTGTAGAAGAATACCAACAGGCGTTAAGTGTTTGGGCGCCTTTGGCGCAACAAGGAAATTCCGAGGCTCAGTTTAATCTGGGCCAAATGTTCTATGAAGGTTATGCCGTTCCTGTTGATCGGGTAAAAGCTTTCCAGTGGTGGTCAAAAGCAAAAGCAAATGGGTCTACTGTCGCGTCAAGCTCGCTTGATAAATTGGCTCCATCGCTTACCTATCTTGAAAAACGGCGGTTGCAGATTGCCAATTGATGGCTTATGCCTACGCAGCTAATTTATTCGTATTGATATATCTATGATGCCTTCGGGCTGTATTTATTTTGTTTGGTAAGACACTACATGAAAGATCCCTATACCGTTTTGGGTGTTGCGAAATCATCAACCCAAAAGGAAATAAAATCGGCTTACCGTAACCTTGCTAAAAAACTGCATCCAGATACGAATTCTGGCGACGAAAAAATTGCAGAAAAATTCAAGGAAGTGTCAGCCGCGTATAACATTCTGGGCGATGAAAAACTACGTACGCGTTTTGATCGCGGTGAAATTGATGCCAATGGCCAAGAAAAGCATAGCTTTGGCGGCGGTGGACGCGGTGGTTTCAATGAAGCCGGTGGCGGCTTTGGTGGCGGCTCAGACGATCTGTTTTCTGAAATTTTTGGAAATTTCCGTCGAGGGGGTGGGCAACGTCCTCGTGCAACAAGAGGCAGGGATAAGTCTTTTGCCATTGAAGTTTCTTTCAAAGAAGCGTCATTGGGCGCAACGCGACGTCTTACACTCGGAGAAGGTGGGAAGACGCTCGACGTTAAAATTCCCGCTGGAATTACCGATGGCAAACAAATTCGCCTTAAAAGTCAGGGCGATGCCGGTTCTGGTGGCGGTCCCGCTGGCGACATTTTAATAAATGTCAAAGTTAAATCTGATGATGTATTCGAACGTGATGGCAGGAATATCTATTTGGAATTGCCAATAAGTTTACCCGAAGCCGTGTTGGGAGCGAAAGTTCAAGTGCCGACGGTTGATGGAACGGTAAATTTGAAAGTCCCTGCGGGTTCAAATTCAGGAACGACGCTTCGCTTAAAAGGCAAGGGTATTGGTAGAAAAGATGCCAGTGATCGCGGCGATCAATTTGTGAAATTGAAAATTGTGTTGCCAGATGAGCAGGATGAAGATCTGCAAGAGTGGGTATCAAATTGGTCGAAGGAACATCAATATGATGCCCGATCAAAGTTTGGGAAAAAAAGCTAATCTAGTATTAGTTGGTATATTTTTTTGACTGTTTATACTGGTCAATATAAAAAGAATATTGGTAGTTTTTTAAGGAAAAGATGGGATCCCAAGGGATGACAGTACAAAACGGCCTGATGAGCGGCAAAAGAGGCATCATTATGGGTGTCGCAAACCGGCATTCACTTGCGTGGGGGATTGCCAAATCCCTACGTGAACACGGGGCCGAGATCGCTTTTACCTATCAGGGTGAAGCCTTGGGGAAACGAGTTCGTCCGCTGGCAGAAAGTCTGGATTCTGACACTGTCGTGGAATGTGACGTTACTGACGATGCCTCCATGGATGAGGTCTTTAGAGTTCTAGAAGAAAAATGGGGCAAAATTGACTTTTTGGTCCATGCCATTGGCTATTCCGATAAATCCCAACTGCGCGGAAAATATTCAGATACCACGCGGGATAACTTCCTGATGACAATGGATATCTCGTGTTTTTCCTTTACAGCAGTTGCTAGTCGCGCTGCCCGTCTCATGACAGATGGCGGAAGTATGATCACGCTGACATATTACGGTGCTGAAAAGGTGGTTCCTCATTACAACGTCATGGGTGTTGCTAAAGCTGCGCTGGAATCTTCGGTGAAGTATCTCGCTGCTGAGATGGGCGAGAATGCTATTCGGGTGAATGCCATTTCGGCGGGGCCCGTCAAAACACTTGCCGCATCCGGAATTGGGGATTTTAGAAAAATCCTTAAGTGGAACGAACAAAACTCACCCCTTCGCCGGAATGTTACAATTGAAGAAGTCGGCGGTTCAGCGCTTTATCTTCTGAGTGATTTGGGGCGTGGTGTTAGCGGTGAAGTTCATCATGTGGATTCTGGATATCATGTGATCGGAATGAAAAATGCTGATGATCCGGACGATGCTTCATCAGATGCCTAAGTATTTTCTATAACGTTGAGCGGTAGCCCATATGTCACATAATAGTTTCGGTCACTTATTTAGGGTTACAACCTGGGGCGAAAGCCACGGGCCTGCGCTCGGCTGCGTGATCGACGGCTGCCCATCCTTGATTGACATCACTGAAGAAGAAATCCAATTTTGGATGGACCGTCGGAAACCTGGCCAGAACCGGTTTACAACGCAGCGCCGAGAGCCTGATGCTGTGCAGATATTGTCCGGCGTTTTTGAAGGTAAAACCACAGGAACACCAATCAGCTTGATGATCGAAAATGTGGATCAGCGGTCAAAGGATTATGGTGACATCAAAGAAAAATTCCGTCCGGGGCATGCAGATTACTCCTACCAGACAAAATATGGTATTCGCGATTATCGAGGCGGCGGACGATCAAGTGCGCGGGAGACGGCGGCACGGGTAGCAGCGGGCGGCATTGCACGTAAAGTACTCGGCGATGGCGTGACCATTAAAGGGTATCTGACGCAAATCGGTGACAAGGTCATAGATAGAAGCCTGTTCGATATGGCGGAGATTGACAATAACCCCTTTTGGTGCCCTGACGCTGAGATGGCAGAAATCTGGACAGAGTATCTCGATGGTATTCGTAAAAACGGATCGTCTGTTGGTGCGGTGATTGAAGTCGTGGCCTCGGGTGTTCCAGCAGGGCTTGGTGCGCCCATTTACGGAAAGCTTGATTCCGATCTTGCCGGTGCGATGATGACTATTAACGCGGTTAAAGGCGTGGAAATTGGCGAAGGGTTTTCTGCTGCTGCATTGACAGGTGAGAGCAATGCCGATGAAATGCGAAAGGGAAATGAGAATTCCCCGCGTTTTCTGAGCAATCACGCGGGTGGTATTCTTGGTGGTATTTCCACGGGTCAAGATGTAGTCGTGCGATTTGCTGTAAAACCCACATCTTCTATATTGAAGCCACGAGCGACCGTGAACAAAAGTGGAGAAGAGACTGATATCATTACAAAAGGAAGACACGATCCTTGCGTTGGTATTCGGGCGGTCCCTGTTGGAGAAGCCATGATGGCATGCGTTTTAGCCGACCATCTTCTTCGGCATCGTGGACAGCAAGGATAAGCTAGTAAAATTTTATTTAGATATTTACGATATATTAATCTGGTGTTAATGCGTATTTACTAAACTGTGCAGCCGTTACTCGTAGGCTTTAGAACGAAGCCTAACCCTCTTGAAAAGAGAAAGGTACAGCGATGTCTGACTTAATCGCGGGGTTTAGTGCCTCGTCTTCCTATAGCTCGTTGGCTCAGGCAACATCCTATAGCAGCCCTAATAGGGCGGTCTCCTATAATACCACCAAAATTGCGCAAGAAGCGTCTTTTAGTTTTGATGCCATCATAGCAGAAGAACATAGTGCGCCTGCCGTTTCGATCCCCTTTGCCGAAGGGGAGAAAAACGGTGATGACATAATTGATGCCCTTGCAGAAAAGCTGGCAGCATTTTTAGAACCTTTCGGTGAAAAAGGCGAAAAACTTGCTGAAATTATCACGGCAGCTCTGGAAAGCCTTGCGGACCTTGTTGAAGACACCTCAGTTGATGAGGCGGCACTTTCCATCGATATCCGGTTTGCACGCATTGAGGAAAGTTATAGTCATGGTGCCCATGGCCGCGCCGGAGTGTTCAGTGGTTTTGCACTTGAAGTAAATGTCTCAACGAAGACAGTTGATTATGATCCAAGCAGGGCCACAGTGATCACAACCGCTGGTGCGCAAGTTGAGTTTACTCAAACTCAAATGATTGAAGGACATAAGCGGGGTGTATTTCGCCGTCCCCATCCTGGCATTCAAAGCATGCCGGGATATGATCAGGAGTTAGCTGATCAGACAAAGCAAATTGTGGATTTTTTGAAAGAAACTAGAAAACAAATGAAAGCATTTTCTCGCGAGGAAGAGCACGGTTTTCGTCACCAAATGAAACAAGCTTTAAAAGACTACAGTCATTACAATATGCGGGCATAAATACCTGAGACTAACTATGAAGGAGGAAGGCCTAAGTTGCTTTCTTCCTTTATCAGTTTGACGAGCAGTTCAACTCCGGGCCCTGTATGCTCCGGTTTTGGAACTACCAAATATAGAGTTGCTACACGAGAATAATCACCGGTCGTCGGGATCTTACACAACTCTCCAGTTTCAAGCTCACTTTCAAAGAAGTGTGCTGGACCCCAACAAAATCCTTGCCCAGATTTCATGATTTCCTTCGCATGATAGAAATCATTAACAGTCCAACGGCGTTCCGCACGCAACCATCCCAGTGACGGAAATTGGTTTGATTTTGCTGTATCCTTGATGACGAGTTGGAGCTCATTGGCTAAGTCTTTTTGATTTACGGGAATTCCACTTTTTATGAGTGGGTTATCTCTATGTGCAATTGGAAGTAACGTCACAGTTGTGAGAGGTGTTCCCACATGGCCAGCCGGTATTATAGGCGAAATGACAATATCTGCGGCAGCCTCTTGAATGATTTCAACTGCTCCAGCTAGTACAATATCTAAAATCTGCAATCGAGTGATTTGATTGGATTTTTGAAATTGCTCTAAAACCTTTGGGATTATGGTTTTTGGGAAAATGTTCTCGACCGCCAGTGTAATCTCGCCCTCCCAACCATCATTTAAGAGAGCTGCCAGTTTCTCCAAATCGGCGGCATCTTTAAGAAGTTGTTGTGAGCGTCGATACAAAACGGTTCCTATCTCTGTAAGATGAAGGCTCTTCCCCTCAACAGTAATGAGATCGACACCCAATTGATCTTGCAGTTTGGCAACAGCATGGTGAAGGGAGGAATGGCTGCGATTAAGGGATTTTGACGCTTTCAGGTAACCGTCATTATCTATTACGGCGTTAAATATGGCCCATTGGGTAAGAGTGATTTTCGAAATGTTGCTCATATTGTCTATTTAATAGACATAAATGTCCAAAATTAAACAATTTTATTTCATTCAAGAGAATTTATTTTCCTTAGATCGTTATTTCGCATTATGGATGGATTAAGTTTATGGAAAAATTGGAACCTGTATTTGAGTTGGCCGGGCGCGTCTTGTTGGCGGCTCTTTTTATTCCAGCTGGATTTTCAAAAATCAGTGGCTTCGAGGGTACGCAAGGTTATATGGAGGCAATGGGTGTCCCCGGAATGCTTCTCCCTATTGTCATCGCCTTGGAAATTGGCGGAGGAGTACTGCTTATCGCAGGATATAAAACAAAGCTGGTGGCTCTTGCCTTAGCGGGTTTCTGCTTTGTTTCAGGTTTCTTGTTTCATTTTCAGCCTCAAGATCAAATGCAAATGATTTTGTTTATGAAAAACATCGCTATTGCTGGTGGGTTCTTGCTACTTGTCGCTAGAGGCAGCGGTACGTTTAGTTTGGATAATCGTTTTAAAAAGGCGTAAGCGTTCACTCGACCAGTAAGAGTCCGTCTAACGCGGGCTCTTACCTTTGGGGAACTTTAGAAGCGGCGTCCGTAAGAACGCTTACTTCTGCGCCTTTTAGGTGGGCGTTTTCAGATATATGCCTGCGCCAAGCACGTGCGCCCGGAAGCCCTTGAAACAGGCCAAGCATATGGCGTGTGATTGACTTTAAAGGAACGCCTTTTTCCATTTCCCGTTCAATATACGGCAGTATTTCCTGCACGATTTTCTGTCGTTCGGGGGCTTCATCTGAAATGCCGTAGTAGCGGTTGTCAATTTGCGCTAGGAAATAGGGGTTTTGATAAGCTTCACGGCCAATCATGACACCATCAACATGCTTCAGGTGATCGTCAATTTCTTCTAGTGTTTGAATGCCGCCATTGATAATAATTTCAAGATCCGGGAAGTCTTTCTTTAACTGATAGACGCGCGGGTAATCAAGTGGCGGGACAGTGCGGTTTTCTTTGGGACTTAAACCCGTTAGCCACGCTTTTCGTGCGTGAATAATAAAAGTCTCGCAGCCGGCGTCTTTAACTGTGCCAACAAAATCGACTAGATGCTCATAACTGTCGAGATCATCAATACCAATGCGGTTTTTAACGGTAATGGGTAAATCTGTGACTTGTTTCATCGCGTCAACGCAAGTGGCGACTGTTTCTGGTTCCGCCATTAAACAGGCGCCGAAGCGACCATTTTGAACTCGATCAGACGGGCATCCAACATTTAGATTGAGTTCTTTGTATCCGTAGTCATCAGCAACTTTTGTGCATTTGGCAAGATCAACCGGATCACTTCCACCAAGTTGCAGCGCAAGGGGTTGTTCAGCGGGATCAAAATTTAGGTGCCTAGATGCATCTCCAAACAAGATTGCACCTGTTGTGATCATCTCAGTATACAACAGCGCCTGAGACGAAATCAGCCTTAGAAAATATCGGTCATGCCGATCTGTCCAGTCGAGCATGGGGGCAATGCTAATTGTACGATCTAATTTTGTCACTTGTACCTCGGCTTTATTCTTAGCCTTGATATAGGAATATGTTTTAAAAACAAAAGAAAATTTATAGGTTTATTATTCGGTGGCGGTATCCCCCTTGATGAATACAGCCAGTGATGTGGCTTTTTTTCTATATTTGAATAAGAGGCTATTTCAAGGAAGTTATTCCGCTGGTGCTTGAACCGCCGCCGGTTCGGGAAGCTGTTTTGGCAGCATATAGACAATTAATATGATCAGAGCTGCGGCTGCTGCGAGGATTTTAAACAGAGTATCAAATCCCCAGTTCTCATAGACGATCGATATTATCGGGAGAGAGGCCGCTAAAACTGAAAAGCTAACCACGTACCTGATGCCATAGATACGGGCCCGGTATTTCCCGCTTGCTGTTTTGCCAATCATATAATCATTAATTGGAACTTGGCCAAAGACACCGATCATAAACCCAAATGAGACAATAAGCGCTAATCCGTCGGTTAGTCCCGATATGATAGAGAAGAAGGTCAATTGAATAGCGGCGACCACAAGGAAAATTCTTCTTGGGCCATATTTATCGAGAGACTTACCGACGACGAGCTGCGCCATAGAGGCAACGGCAAAGGTTATAAATGCCAATAACCCCACAATAGTTGCCACATTACCGTCCCCGGTGCCCAGCACGTTTGCCATCGTATTTGTAATGTTGATGGCGAGATTTTGCATGCGCTCGTCAAAAATCTTTGGCAGTGCAAATGTTGTGGCTTGGAAGATGATTGAGGAGACAGCTGTGGTCATAAAAACAATTATCGAGATTCTGATCAACAGCGCCTTGTAGGAATATGCCTCTTGAGAAGTCTGTACAGGTACGCTTGGCTCCGTATTTGTGGACGTTTGCGTAATGCTTTCCCATCGCATCGCCACGTATACTAGGCCAAGGCCGATAGATATGACGCCTGGAACTACAAAAGCTAATTTCCAGCCACCGTTGTCAATAAAGAAACCTGTAGTCAAGGCAGCTGAAGCAACACCGAGATTGCCCCAAACACCAACAGTGGCAATACGCATGCCGGTGTCTCGCCATCTGGTAGTGACAATGGCCAAGCCAACAGGATGATAGATTGCGGCAAACATTCCAATGGCGAATAATCCAATACCCATTTGAAGCGGCGTTTCAGAAAAACTGGTGCCAATTGATGCTAAGCCTATGCCCACGAAGAAAACACCTATCATGCCATCGCGGCTCCATTTGTCGGCAAGCCAACCTGCGGGTAAAGAAAACAGTCCAAAAGCAAAGAAACCCGGTGTTGCGTAAATCAGTAGTTCGGCATAACTCACACCCCAGTCGCGATACAGCGTCAACGCTGCCACGGTTGCGAAGATGAGAGTTAGGAAATGATCGAGAAAGTGACCGAAGCTCAGCATTAGAAAGTACAATTTATCTCGGCTCATTTTCGCAATCCTAATATATCGAACTCATGTAGTCCAAAATTGTACATGAGAGTGATCTTTTATAAATTGAGTGTAGTTTTGACTGTAAATCGATGTCATGCCAATATATGTCTAGAAACAGACAATATTTCAGAAAATAGAGCTTTTGGATATGATCGATAGAGATCTGCGCAGCACAAATGCACTGGATTATCAGGACTTGCCTCAGTTAATGGGCGTGATGCCCAAAGACTTTTCTGATGGATACGTAATCGCGTGGCACAAACATGATAGGGACCAGTTGTTGTATGCAATCAGTGGCATAATGAGATTGGAGACAAAAGAGGAAGCGTGGATTGTCCCCCATAATTATGCCTTATATATACCTGCGGGTACGGATCATCAGGTGCGAATGCATGGTACTGTTCAGATGCGAACTTTATACATCAACGGTGGCAGGGCGCTAAATAGATCTAGAGGATTGGGAGTATTTTCTGTTTCAAACCTTTTGCGTGAACTTATCTTAGCATTAAGTGATGAGCCTATTCAGTATGATCCAGATAGTAGAGCGGGATTAATCGCAAGAATTATAGAACTTGAGATCGAACTTTCGCGTGAGATTTCTCTAAATATACCTTTACCTGAAGATCTGCGCCTTCAAAAATTATGCGCTGAATTGTTAAAGGATCCATCGGATCGACGCACTCTTTATGAATGGTCGGATACGGCAGGGGCATCCCCGCGAACATTAGCCCGACTATTTAAAAGTGAACTTGGGATGAGTTTTAATCAATGGCGGCAACGAATTCGGTTTCACGGGGCGCTAGAGGGACTGAACAGAGGCGAGAAAATCTCAAAGATCGCAGGAGACCATGGTTACCAAAGTGCCAGTGCTTTTGCGTATGCTTTCAAAAAAGTAATGGGGAAAACACCATCTGAAGTCTCGACGAACTAACGAATATTCAACGTCGAGTTCGAGTGGCGGAGTGATGTTAAGTAAAGTCGAAAATACTTTGTGGTGTGCTAGTTTTTAACCCTGTTTCCGAACTAATTTAAAATCTATGTCCGCAGACCTATGGCAAGTGGCTGGGATATAGTGTAAAATGTCGCCAGTTAAGGGATAGATCAAAGTTTAGGCGCTTAAAGTTTCTGGGAGGAACGATGTCGCTTGAAATTTCTTTTTCGCCATTGTTGGTAACAGCGTCTTTTGCAATTGCAATTACGGCGGCGTTTACGGCATTGCGGATGACGTCAAATTTACGCAGCATGTCAATTTCTCAGAAGAAGAAGCGTGTGGCGCAAGGGGCATTTGCCTTGGGGGGCGGTATTTGGTCCATGCATTTCGTTGGCATGCTGGCCGTGGATATGCCTTTTGCAATCGCCTATGCACCTCTGCCTACATTAGGTTCAGCCCTTATAGCAATTTTGGTGACCGGGGCTGCATTGCTCTCTTTACATTTTGGCGTTCGAAATAAAATGCGCATTGCCATATCCGGTGTAATTACTGGAATTGGCATTGTTGGTATGCATTATTTGGGAATGAGTGCCATATCCGCAAACTGCATTGTGACATACGATCCGGTAGGGTTAGTCGTTGCTGTTGCCATTGGAATAGCCGCATCAATCGCCGCCATGGAACTTGCTTACGGACAACGAACTCTCGCGTCAGCAATTGCAGGGGCAGTCGTCCTCGGCTTAGCAATCTCGGCAATGCATTATTCAGCTATGTATTTCACCATATTCAGCATTAATAGTGATATCTCTGTCACGCCAAGCCCGTTGATGAGTAAAGATACGCTCGCGCTAATCGTCGCTTTATCCTCATTTGTAATTTGTGGTCTGTTTTTATTATCAGCAGTTCCGAGTGATAGTTTTAGAGCTGACGCTTCAGATGTACCAGATGATGACGTTGACACTGATATTGTAACTGAACCCGTTCAAATGAATGCGATCTCAAACACCGCTATCGCTAAACCGGCGCCGTCTGCGACGTTGTCTCGTGCAATGTCAAAGCGCCCAGCCGACACAAATGACGAGAGAATTCCATACGATCGAGATAAAACTATCCGCTTCTTAGCGCCCTCCGCCATTTTCATGGCGCAAGCCGATGGGCATTACACCAAGCTTCATAATGGTGAAGAGGAACTATTCTGCCCTTGGCCGATTTCCCGGTTGGAGAAAAAATTGAGTGCGAACATGTTTGTTCGAACCCATAGAAGTTTTATCGTTAATCATCAAAAAATTAGCGGACTGCGGCGTGATGGTGACAAAGCCTATTGCGTCGTTGGTGATGGCGGAAATCTGGAGGCCCCAGTGAGCCGCGGCCGCATGACAGAACTTCGGAATATATTGAAAATAGACTAATTTGCACGAAATGCCGGATCTGCATTTCGTGCAGATCAAACGTAATTCGTGAAATGTTGACGTCTCCGGTGAACGGGGCTTCGTCATCTCTTGAGCTATGTCTCACTCTTCCTGCAAGCGGCGACCAAACGCCATGGGCACAACGCCCAATTCTTAAACTTGCTAGGGAGGAGCGACATAATGATTCCAGGATCGTTTGATTATCATCGCCCACAATCCGTGTCAGAGGCCGTAGGCTTACTGAAGGATAAAGGGGATGAAGCATTCATTGTTGCAGGCGGACACAGCCTGATACCAATGATGAAGTTACGGATGTCAACACCAGAACATCTCATCGATATTCAAGATATCGCTGAAATTAAAAATATTTCCATATTTGGTAGTGATGTGACAATTGGGGCGTTTGTTACGCAAGCGGAAATTATTTCATCAGAAGCCTTGCACGGGATTTGTCCTGTATTGCGTGAGGCATCATTGCAAATCGCTGACCCACAGATCCGGAATGTGGGAACCATTGGGGGAAATGTTGCAAATGGTGATCCTGGCAATGATATGCCGGCCATTATGCAAGCCTTAGATGCGACCTTCGTGTTGGCTGGTGAAGAGGGAACGCGCGAAGTGAAGGCTCGCGATTTTTATGAAGCTGCATATTTCACAGCCCGCGCTGAAACGGAAATGCTGACATTAATCAAGTTCACTGCACCCGCCGCCGGGCATGGCAGTTGTTATATGAAACAAAAACGGAAAATTGGTGACTATGCAACGGCTGCCGCCGTCGTGATTTTGACCATGAACGGGACGACAGTTCAAAATGTGGAAATTGCGCTGACGAACGTCGCTGACACTCCCCTTTATGCGGAAGAAGCTAACCGTTTGCTGATTGGAACGTCATTGGATGATGCATCCATTAAAGCGGCAGTTGAAGCTGCGAAGGCAATCACAGATCCCGCTGATGATGGTCGGGGTCCAAAGGATTTCCGAACTCACATCGCAGGTGTGATGGTTGAGCGGGCAATTCGCCAAGCCGCGACCACAGCAAGTTAATTATTGTCGGAGAGAACAATGTCAAAAATGAACGTAAAAATGACGGTCAACGGCAAAGAAATTGAAAGTTTGTCAGAGCCGCGCACACTCCTCATTCATTTCCTTAGGGAAGATCACAAACTTAAAGGGCCCCATATCGGCTGTGATACGGGCCACTGCGGTGCGTGTACAGTTGATCTGGATGGAAAATCCGTAAAATCCTGCATGACCTTTGTTGGGCAGGCCAACGGCGCAAACGTAACGACCATTGAAGGGATCGCAAACCCAGATGGAACGCTACATGTCTTGCAAGAAGCCTTTAAAGAACATCACGGACTTCAGTGTGGTTTCTGCACACCGGGAATGATCACACGAGCTTACCGCCTGTTACAGGAAAACCCATCACCGACAGAAAAAGAAATCCGCTACGGCATTTCTGGAAATTTATGTCGCTGCACGGGTTATCAAAATATCGTTAAGGCCATCTCCATGGCTGCTCAAACGCTCAATACACAGGAGGCAGCGGAATAAAATGAATGAACAAACTCCTATTTCCCGCGAAGAGCGGATTAAAAACCTGAAAGGCATTGGGTCTGCTCGTAAGCGTGTGGAAGATGCACGGTTTACACAAGGTGCGGGTAACTATGTCGATGATATTAATCTGCCGGGTATGTTGTTCGGTGATTTCGTTCGCTCGTCCCATAGTCACGCTCGCATCATCAGTATCGATAAAGAAGCTGCATTAGCAGTTCCGGGTGTTATTGCTATTTTGACTGCGGAAGATCTAAAACCGCTTAATTTGCACTATATGCCAACCCTTGCAGGTGATGTCCAAGCTGTATTGGCTGATGAAAAAGTATTATTCCAAAATCAGGAAATCGCCTTTGTTATCGCGGAAGATCGGTATATTGCGGCAGACGCAGTAGAACTTGTTGAAGTCGAATATGAAGAATTGCCACCGATTACAGATGCCTTCAAAGCAATGGATGATGACGCGCCAGTGCTTCGTGAAGATATCCAAGATAAAATGGAAGGGGCGCACGGCCCCCGCAAACACAAAAATCATATTTTCTTATGGGAACAAGGCGATAAAGAAGGATCAGAGAAAGCCCTTGCCGACGCTGATGTTGTTGTTGAAGAATTGATCACCTATCAACGGGTTCATCCTTGCCCGCTTGAGACCTGTGGGTGTGTGGCTTCAATGGATAAGATCAATGGTAAGTTGACCTTATATGGAACGTTCCAAGCCCCACATGCTGTACGGACTGTGGCCTCTTTAATCACTAATATCGCAGAACATAATATTCGGGTTGTCTCTCCTGATATTGGCGGCGGATTTGGAAACAAGGTTGGTGTTTATCCCGGCTATATCTGTGCAACTGTGGCCTCAATCGTAACAGGGGTTCCGGTTAAATGGGTTGAAGATCGTATTGAAAATCTGACATCAACTGCCTTTGCTCGCGACTACCATATGACCGGTAAAATCGCTGCGACGAAAGAGGGGAAGATTACGGGCCTCTGGTGTCATGTTTTAGCCGACCACGGCGCGTTTGATGCTTGCGCTGATCCAACTAAATTCCCAGCAGGGTTTTTCAACATTGTAACGGGGTCGTATGACATTCCAGTTGCCTATGTTGGGGTAGATGGTGTGTATACCAACAAGGCACCGGGTGGCGTCGCATATCGGTGCTCCTTCCGGGTAACAGAAGCAGCTTACTTGATTGAGCGAATGATCGAGATTCTGGCTCAAAAACTGAATATGGATCCAGTTGAACTTCGCCTTAAAAACTTCATTAAGAAAGAACAATTCCCGTATCAGTCTGCATTGGGCTGGGAGTATGACAGTGGTGATTATCATACGGCCATGGAAAAAGGCATGGCAGCCGTTGATTATCCAGCGTTACGTGCAGAGCAAGCAGAGAAAAGGGCTGCATTCGATCGCGGCGAAACGCGAACATTGATGGGAATTGGAACAGCATTTTTCACAGAGATTGTAGGCGCTGGGCCTGTTAAAAATTGCGATATTTTGGGTCTTGGTATGTTTGATAGTTGCGAAATCCGCATCCATCCAACAGGGTCTGCAATTGCGCGCTTGGGGACAATCAGTCAGGGGCAAGGTCACGCAACAACATTTGCGCAGATCGTTGCGACCGAAATTGGTATTCCAGCAGAAGATATTACACTCGAAGAAGGTGACACAGATACAGCGCCATATGGTCTTGGGACTTATGGGTCGCGGTCAACTCCGGTTGCTGGTGCTGCAACAGCAATGGCGGGGCGTAAAATCCGTGCCAAAGCTCAAATGATTGCAGCATATCTACTTGAGGTTCATGAAGGGGATCTAGAGTGGGATGTGGATCGTTTCCAGATTAAAGGAAACCCAGAAGCCCATAAAACCATGAAAGAGATCGCTTTTGCCTCATACAATCAGGCAATCCCTGGATTAGAGCCGGGTCTAGAAGCTGTTTCATACTATGATCCACCGAACATGACTTATCCATATGGCGCATACTTCTGCGTACTGGATATTGATGTGGATACGGGTGTTGTGGATGTTCGCCGGTTCTATGCCCTTGATGATTGCGGAACCCGAATTAATCCGATGATCATTGAAGGGCAGGTCCACGGCGGTCTTACAGAAGCACTTGCCATCGCAATGGGTCAAGAGATTACCTATGATGAAATGGGGAATGTCAAAGGTGGCAGTTTGATGGATTTCTATCTTCCAACCGCGGTGGAAACACCTGTGTGGGAGACAGATGAAACTGTCGTCCCATCACCCCATCATCCTATTGGCGCCAAAGGTGTTGGCGAGAGTCCTAATGTTGGTGGTGTTCCGGCTTTCTCCAATGCGGTTAATGATGCATTTGCGCATAAGGGTCTGACCCATACGCAAATGCCACATGATCATTGGCGTGTATGGAAAACAGCTGAAAAACTCGGCTTATCAGGGTAGTGGTTCAATGCAGGTATCATCGAAATGGTGATATCTGCACGACTACATATATTAAATGAAAATTTCTATCGATATAAAAAAACGGCTTCGTTCTGCTGATTATGTTGCAGATGATGCTTTGGCAACCGCGCTACAGTTAGCTCTTGATCTTGGGCGCCCGTTATTGCTTGAAGGTGCGGCTGGGGTTGGTAAAACCGAAGTAGCTAAGGCGTTAGCAAATGCGGTTGAGACTAATTTAATCCGGCTTCAATGTTATGAAGGTTTAGATGCGTCTGCTGCGATTTATGAATGGAATTATCAGCGGCAACTGTTGTCCATCAAAGCATCGGAACATGAACAGAAAAGTTCAAGAGAAATTGAAGATTATATATTCTCGGAAGATTTTTTGCTGGAACGTCCATTGTTAAAGGCCATACGGCAAGAAAAATCGCCTGTCTTACTTATTGATGAGATAGATAGAGCAGATGAAGAATTCGAAGCATATCTACTGGAAATTCTTTCTGACTTTCAAGTGACGGTGCCGGAACTTGGAACGTTGGAAGCGGTATCCATTCCTCATGTTATTTTAACATCTAACGGGACGCGGGAACTCTCAGATGCGCTTCGCCGCCGCTGTTTATATTTCTATGTCGATTTTCCAAATCTTGAACGGGAAGTGGAAATCATCACCAGAAGGGTTCCTGATATCGAAGCCAATATGGCCGAAGAAATTTCCAGATTTGTGCAGGAACTGCGAAAAGAAGATTTAGAGAAAACACCGGGAGTAGCTGAAACTTTGGATTGGGCGGCCGCGTTGGTTGGCTTGAAAATCAAAAGCCTGACGGGAGATCTGGAGACAATACAGTCAACACTCATTTGCTTATTGAAAACTGAAACGGATCTTCGCTCCATCACTCCGGAAGTTGCAAGTCGTCTTGCAGGCAAGGCAGCTTAGTATGGCAGCAGCGGTGACAAGTGCAAACCAGCCAATAAATGGGTATCCGCTCACCCGGCAGATGGCCAAATTTATCGATCACTTACGACTGAACAATTTTGTGCTTGGAGCGCAGGAAACGACCTTGGCTTTACAAGTGGTGAGGGGGGCATTTCTAGATGACAAAAAATGTCAGCACCAACTAAAATCACTGTTAACTGGATGTGTGGAGGAATGGCGGTTATTTGACGACTTATATGAGGCCTATTGGTACAGCAGCGGAAAAGAACGTCATCAATGGTCGTCTGCTAAATCGTTTGAAAATCGAACGAAAGCCTCTTTGCCGAAAGCCTGGGATCAACATTTTTCAAAAAATAAAGGGTCCAATAATACGGGACCTCAAGTCGAAGCTGAAGGCGAAGGCGATGCCGAAGGATCTGCATCAGGCCGCCTGATCGCCACAGATAAATCGGCCATGGCAAAAACAGATCTGCGGCAATTCGTTGATCCAAATGAAATTCTACAAGCCGAACTACTTGCTTATCGTTTGGCAAGTGCAATGCGTTACCGGTTATCGAGGCGGTATAGATTATCAAGGCTGGGTCGAAAGTTGGATCTGCGAAAAACGATCCGGCGAAGTCTTGGGACTGGCGGGGAACCGTTTGAACTTTGCCGTCGCCGGCGCCCGGACCGTCCAATTCGTTTGGTGGTGTTTTTGGATATCTCAGGATCTATGAAGCATTATAGCCGGTTTTTCCTGCAATTTGTTAAAGGATTAGTGTGCCGTTGGATGGAGGCGGACGCCTATTTGTTCCACACCAAACTGATCCGCGTGACAGATGTGGTTCGCGAAAAGAACACCACCAAAGCCATGACACGCCTTTCTGTTATGGCTGAAGGATTTGGCGGCGGGACAAAACTTGGCGAGAGCTTGAAACAATTCAATGATCAATATGCCAAGACCCATCTGAACAGCCGAACAGTAGTGATGATTCTAAGCGATGGATATGACACTGGAACGCCAGAGCAACTGGCAGCAGAACTAAAAAAACTTCGGAAAAGGGCGCCAAAATTGATTTGGTTGAACCCATTGCTTGGATGGGAGAATTACGAGCCGATTACAAGCGCTATGGCAGCAGCAAGGCCGTTCATCTCATATTTTGCCGCGGCAAATACGCTGGAAGCCTTGAGTGCGATCGAGCCGGAAATTGCAAAATTATGAATGAGGGAATGGCATAATGGTTACCTCTAGAAAAACACTAGATCTCATCGAGAAACTCCGCAGTGATGGGAAGAGTTTCTGTATCGCGACAATTTTGCACACTGCTGACAGCACTTCGGCCCGGGCAGGGGCGAAAGCTGTCGTCACCATCGAGGGAGATCTACATGGGTTTGTTGGTGGTGGCTGCGTTACAGGATCTGTCCGCCGGGCAGCGCTTCACGCTATGCACACGGGTGAGCCGGAAATGATACGGGTGAAACCTAAAGACATGGTTGTTGCCAGCACCGATATTGATGGCGTTAAGTTGCACAAGTCCAGTTGCCCAAGCGGCGGAACGGTTGATGTATTTTTGGAGCCAATGAAAGCGGCTCGAACGCTTGTGATTTGCGGAGCCTCCCCAATTGCGCAATCCATATTGGCCGTGGCGTCTTCATTGGACGCAGATGTTGTGGTGGCGGCTCTTTTGGAAGATCACGATAAGATGCCGGGGGCTGCACTTTACTTGGATGGATTTGATCTTGGGGAGCTTGAACTTCAAAATCAAGATGCGGTCGTCGTGGCAACGCAAGGGAAGAGGGACCGCGATGCATTGCGATCAATGATGGGATCAAACGCTGGATATAAAGGCATGGTTTGTAGCCGCAAAAAACTTGCGAAATTGAAAGAGGCTTTGCTTGTCGAAAATGGATCTCTCAAACCAACCTTCGATGCATTATATGCACCGGCTGGCCTAGATATTGGGGCGATCGAGCCAGAAGAAATTGGTCTTGCCGTTGTGAGTGAAATAGTGGCTCATCGGCGCCAAACAGTCTCAGTAAAAGGCAACGTGGACGCAGATAAAGAGATGGTTGCTAGTTGATATGACGCAACGCAGTGCGAAAATAGACATTATTCTACTAGCAGCGGGTAATTCCTCGCGAATGGGCTCTGAGAATAAATTACTGATGAGGCATGGTCGTAGTACATTGATTCGGCACACTGCCCAACAAATTATAAATGCAAAAATTGGAGATTTAGCCGTAGTAACCGGCTTCGAAGCGGATCAGGTGCAAAGAGAACTCCAAGGATTGAACCTTAAATTTTGCCATAATTTTGATCACGACACAGGTCAGATGTCATCGGTCAAAGCGGGAAGCCAAGTAATTGACCCTATGGCAAAAGGGATGATGGTGGCGCTATCCGATATGCCTTATTTGAAGCCAATGGATTACCGAAACATAGTCCGTCATTTTTTTGCCAATGGGGGGCAGAAAATAACAGTCCCATTTTATGGCGAAGAACGAGGAAATCCGATTGTGATCCCAGCGGCTTTGATTTCGGAAATCGCATGTGGATCGCTCAACGCGGGTTGCCGGAAACTCGTGCAAGATCATCCAAATAAAATCGTTCAAGTGAAATTTGAAAATTCGGCCTATGTCTCCGATATTGATACGCCAGCGGACTATGTCAATTGTATGAAATATGGGGCAACCCCCTCAGCCATTTGTTGTTAAACTAAGGAAATGCGTTTTGAATTTAAATGATCAACAGACTATCAATGCCTCAAAAGAACAAGTGTTCGCCGGACTTAATGATGCGGATATTTTGCGCCAGTGTATACCAGGTTGCCAAGTGCTTGAAAAAACATCTGACACTGAAATGTCTGCCACGGTGGTTTTAAAGGTTGGACCAGTGAAAGCCAAATTTGCGGGAAATGTTACGCTATCAAATCTTAATCCCCCTGAAAGTTATACCATCACCGGCGAGGGTAAGGGCGGCGCAGCCGGTTTTGCAAAAGGCGGTGCTGACATAACGCTTCATTCGGAGGCAGATGGCACAACCACTTTAAAATATGCGGTTAAGGTGAGTTTGGGCGGTAAGATCGCTCAACTAGGCGGCAGGCTTATGGAATCTACTTCCCGCAAGTTGGCGAACCAGTTTTTCGAAAAATTTGCTGAACTTGTTGAGCCAGCTGAAGGGACAGTTCCTGACGCTGAACCTGAAATAGCCGTAGCGGAAATCCCAGTGTCAGACGCTGGAAGCGAACAAACTAATGCTTCACCTGCGAACCATACGCTTATCATAGTGCTGGCCGTCATCGGTGTTGTTGCTGTGACGTGGTATTTTGCATCCTAGTTTTTTAAAATAATCACAGTTTAAAAGAAGCATATGGCTTCATTTAAACTGTGATAAATTGGGCCTTAATCCTTTAAAGCGGTTTCGAAGGCATCCATAGTGCGTTTTCGGGCTAGTTTGGTGTTAGCTGCATCATAGTGCGTACCATTGTGCCGCGCGAATGCGTGATCCATATGGGGGTAGCTATGGATTGTGATATTCGAATTTTCGTGCAAGCCCAGCTTTATTTGGCTCTGTATTTCATTGGGAACAAATTGATCTTGCTCTGCTATATGGAGCAGCGTTGGGGTTCGAATATTTCCGGCTTCGCCTAATTTCTTCTCAATTCCAACGCCGTAATAACCAACATTACAATCAGAATCTGTGCGACTAGCCATGAGATATGCCAGTAAACCGCCGAGACAAAAGCCCATGCTTCCCACTTTTCCGGTGCAGCCTTGTACTGTCCGTAGATAGGTGAGGGAAATTTGAAGATCTTCAACAGCTTTATCAGCGTCAAAGGAGTAGTAGAGTTGCCCTGCTTTTTCCCATTCGGCTTTACTTTTGTCAGTTAGCTGGACGCCCGCTTCTTGTCGCCAATATAAATCAGGACAAAGGGCAAAATAACCTTCGGCAGCCATTGCATCACAATGATCTCTCATGTCTTGATTGATGCCAAAGATTTCCTGGATCACCAGAATACCAGGACCTTTTTCATTTTTCGGAATAGCGAGATAGGCAGTAAAAGTCCCATCTGGGCTAGTTATAGTAACTTCTGGCATTGTGGTTTACTTTCTGATAAATAAATTTGTACGATCGTTCGATTTTATTTTTGAATTTTTAATTGAAAAAGGCAAGCGAAAATTATAGATTTTAAAAATGACAGAAAAAACTGAACAAAAACAAAAAGATGGCCGACGATTGAGAGGTGATAACACCCGTGCGTTAACTGTCTCCCACGCCCTGCAGATGGCCTCGATTGATGGTTTAGAAGGACTTTCCATCGCCAAATTGGCAACGGCACTCGGTACAGCGAAAAGTACTGTTCACGCAGCCTTTGGATCTAAAGAAACACTTCAAGTTGCCGTAATCGACGAAACTACTCGCCTCCTTTTTAAACTGGTTGTTAGTCCTTCGTTGAAGGCAGATTCCGGAATGGCCCGACTTGTGGCTGTTGGTGATGCGTGGATGAGCTATCTGGAAAGTGACATTTTTGAAGGCGGGTGCGTTCTCTCATCTGCATCTTTGGAAATGGATGGGAGATCGGGCGCAGCCCGCGATGCGATCGCTAAGGCCATGACAGATTGGATGAATACACTTAGCCGGTTTGTGGCAGATGCAATTTCCAACGGTGAAATAGCTGAAACACATGAACCTGAACAGCTAGCTTTTGAGTTAAATGCAATTGGCATGGCCGCTAACTGGCATCACCAATTACTTGGTGGAGAGGAAACCTTCCATATGGCTCGTTTATCATGGAAGAAAACACTTGAAAGTCATAAACGTCAAAATTGATGGAGACTGAGATTTGATTATAAGAGCGGTGATTTTTTTGATTTTTGGAGAGAAAAAAACTGTAGCACTGGCAGATAATGTGATCACGATCCCCGATTAATAGTAACTGAAAGTCGGTATAACGCTCTGTCTAAATTCAAAACCGACGCGTGGCATAAAAGAAATTTTGCGCCGGTATGGATAATCCTGTAAAAGAGCTGAAAACAACTCATATGTTCGATTTTCGGCAGGATAAATAGATGACACGACACCTTATTACTTCGGCACTACCCTATATTAACGGCGTTAAGCATTTGGGTAACCTCGTCGGGTCCATGTTGCCGTCTGATCTATATGCCAGATATCTGCGGGCTAATGACCAAGACGTGTTGTTTATTTGTGCAACTGACGAACACGGTACACCAGCCGAGCTTGCCGCTAGAGCTGCCAACCTTGATGTTGCGACATTTTGTGCAGAACAGCATGACGTTCAGGCGAAACTTGGGGAAGCTTTCTCGCTTTCGTTTGATTATTTCGGACGTTCGTCTTCTCCGCAAAATCACGAGCTAACTCAGCATTTTGGTGAAAAACTGCTCGAAAATGGATTTATTGAAGAAAGAGTGACTAAGCAAATTTTCTCGATCGAAGATGATCGCTTTTTGCCAGATCGGTATGTGGAGGGGACTTGCCCGCATTGTAATTATGACAAGGCACGCGGGGACCAGTGCGAAAGTTGTACCCGTCTTTTAGACCCAACTGATTTGATAGAACCGCGTTCCGCTATTTCGGGAAGCACAAATCTGGAAGTCCGCGAAAGCAAACATTTGTTTTTGTTGCAGTCAAAGTTGTCTGATGAAATTCGCGAATGGGTTGGCAAGCACCCGGATTGGCCACTGCTCGTGTCTTCAATCGCCCTTAAATGGCTAGATGAAGGTTTGCATGACCGCGGGATCACACGTGATTTGAAGTGGGGTGTCCCCGTTGGCCGCGAAGGCATGGAAGACAAAGTTTATTACGTGTGGTTTGATGCCCCTATTGGATATATCGCAGCAACAAAAGAATGGGCTGATGAAGATCCTGAAAACCGGGATTGGAAGTCATGGTGGTATGAAGCCGATGACGTTCGTTACACAGAGTTTATGGCGAAAGACAATATCCCTTTCCATACAGTAACCTTCCCTGGCACCCAAATTGGTAGTCGCGAGCCTTGGAAAATGGTTGACTATATTAAGGGTTTTAACTGGTTAAATTATTATGGCGGGAAGTTTTCCACTAGTCAGCAACGCGGCATTTTCATGACTGACGCCATTGAGATGCTTCCAGCGGACTATTGGCGCTACTATTTGCTTGCCAATGCGCCTGAAAGTTCAGATGCGAGTTTTACTTGGGAAGGGTTCTCGGGAACTGTGAACAAGGACCTTGCTGACACACTTGGAAATTTCGTAAATCGGATCTTAAAATTCTGTTCCGCAAAGTTTGGAGATGCACTTCCTGAAGGCGGTGAAATCGGGGCGAGAGAAATTGCTCTCGCAGAGGTGATGCAGGCGCGCATTGCGACCTATAATAAACACATGGAAGAATTGCAGATCCGCAAAGCCATGCAGGAGCTTCGGGCCATTTGGGTAATGGGCAATGAATATTTAACAGAAGCCGCCCCCTGGACCGCCTTTAAGACAGATCCAGATGCCGCAGCCGTTAGCTTGCGGTTTGCCATCAACATGATCCGTGTTTTTGCGGTCTTAAGTGCCCCAGTTATCCCAACAGCCAGCCAGACTTTGGCCTCAGCTCTTGGATTGCAATTGAACGAGCGGGACTGGATTAAAAAACCTGTGTTAGATGAATTGCAAGTGTTGCCAGCAGGCCATGAGTTTACGATCCCGGATGTCTTGTTCCGTAAAATCAGCGATGAAGAAGTTGCAGGGTGGCAGGAAAAATTTGGCGGATTAGAAGGCGAATAAGCTACTGGTTTCGTAAAATTTTACACAAAGCCCTTTGTAATACTTAACGGCGACTTAATATCTTTTACGTATGGTAGTTCCCTGATTTAAAGGGATTTACCGATGCTTGTGCCAAAAAGATACAAACACATAATCAGCAAATTTGTTCGCGGTGAAAAGGGAACAACAGCTGTCGAGTTGGCGTTGATTTCGCCTGTTCTTGTGACAGTGCTGTTTGGTATCATTGAATTAAGTGTCGCAATGTTCGTAAATACCGTTGTTGAAGGCGGTCTGCGGGATGCTTCCCGCATCGGTCTTACTGGCTTGGAAGTCGGCGAGGGAAGCCGTGAGCAAGCAATTGTCGATATTGTGAACGGTGCCTCCCTCGGTATGGTTAGTCTGACAACGTCTGACGTTTCCTCAAAAATTTACCCAAGTTTTGGCGATATCGGGATGCCAGAGCCTTACACAGACGACGACGGGGATGGCTCCTACACTGATGGGGAGCCCTTTGAAGACATAAATGGCAATGGGGATTGGGATAGTGATATGGGCGAGGCCGGGCTCGGTGGTCCGGGCGAAATCGTCTTATATAGCATTAGCTACAACTGGAATTTCCTAAGCGGTCAGATGATCCCCATTCTGAACGGTGTTATTCCAATGACTGCATCGATGGTCGTTCGTAACGAGCCGTTTTAAGGAGCCATCAATGAAACTAACAATATTTGCCAATAAACTTAAAAATGCAGAGATATACTGTCAGTTTTTAAAAGATAAGTCGGCAGTTGCTATTCTTGAGTTTGCCATGCTGCTACCGGTGTTGTTGCTTTTGACGGTTGGTAGTTTTGAAGTTGGTCGCTATGCACTGCTTACCCAGAAAATTGATAGAATTTCAGCAACAATTGCCGATCTTGTGGCAAGAGCTGAAGCGTTAACCGCGGATGAAGTTGATAACCTTCTTGATGCAACTGATTACTTGGCACAACCTTTCGAATTTAATAATTCCGGGATGGTCGTGGTGACATCAATCGTTGGCCGCGATGGTCAAGAACCGATCATCATTGGGCAACGCAGCCGGGGCGCTATTGCCGGGGAAGCAAGTAAGATTGGTAGTGATGGCGGAGAAGCGACGCTGCCAGGCGTCTTTACTGATGGGACTGGCCAAACACTGGCAGACGGGGAAGGTGTTATTGTAACAGAAGTGTTTTATAGCTACGTTCCGTATTTCGCCGGAGCCGGGGGTAATTTTACAGGGGCCTCTTTTCTCGGAGAATCTGTAATGTACCGGCAGGCATTTTTTAGACCAAGACTGTCAGAGCAGACAACGTTCGATTGATACGAATTACCCTTCTCTGCAGCATGACTTCCCTATAAATCCACCTCCAATAAACATACATTTTGACAGGCATAGCTTGGCGCTGCGTTCGTGACAGCGTGCATAACAGTGCTAACTGCTTTCTATTCGAAGCTTTTCAGTAGAAGCGGATGAAATCGATGAGATGGTTTATGCCTTGAACAGCAAACTTATAAAAAGTGATGTCGAAGGGTGTTCTGGTTTGGTTGCAGGGTTTACCAGCCGTGAAAAAAGATTTGAGGATGCGAATTATTCCAAAGTCGGAAAAACAGTAGCTAGTATTCTCACATCCATGGCAATTTTAGGGGACTATGTTAGTCACGATGTTGTTAAAAAATCAGTGTGCGGCCAAAAAATTGCCCGTGTAGTCACAGTCGTTTTCGCAAACGAGGGGCAGTATGAAGTCGATTATTGGGTTTTTAAAGTGAAAGACGACTGGGCATTAACAACGCTTCATTCAAAAGGGGAAGGTAATACCTTAACCTTTATTGGTAAATTGACCGAGATGATTAAGAGTACATGTGAGTAAATGAACTGGCTCTTTGTAAGCAGAGGGTAATTTTCAGACAATAAAAAAGGCGCCTGTTCCCAGGCGCCTTTTTTATGTTGGAAAGAGTTAGTTTTATTCAGCAATGCGAAGATTGCTAAGTTCTTGACCGATGCTTCTAAAGGCCGCACTCAAGGAATCTTGTGTTGGCGAGTCAAAGTAGTGAGCGCTAGATGTCGCGCAATTGCGATAGAGGCTATCGTTGCCGTCCTTATATTTGATGGTGTAGACGATAATGCCTTCAGCCTTCATATCCTCGCAGACTTGTGAGAATTTGGCATCAACCTTGTTGCGGTAATAACTCGACGAATTATACCGTAAGCGCCCATCTGGATTTGTGTAGCTGTCTGTGGAACCCGGGCTGCTCACATGCCTACCCCATGCATTCTTTGCATGACGTGAATATGAGTTATAGTCGAAGTAACTTGTTCCGCCATGGCTGAAAATTGTGTTCTGGCCATCTGTCATCATGATGACAGCTTTATCAATTAGGGGCTCGTCGTAGTCTTTTGGGAGGGTTGCATCGGATCCCGCCCATAATCCTCTCCACCTTGGTGACAATGCTCGCCAGCCCCAAACCATTCCGATGTTACCCATTGTGCCGCCACTGTACCAAGGGCGCATGGCGTCAATGGCAGCCTGAACTGTTGTTTTTTCTGCGGTTAGGGGCAGAATAGCTGTTGGGCAGCCCGCATTTGGGCCAGTGCCAACTGAACTATAGAAACTGTTCCAAGTGCCAACACTTGCTGCCGCAATTTCTTCCACTGTTCGTGGGCTTGAATCGTTCCAATCATTATCTCTATCTCGTGAAGAAGAAAAATTCCTATGCCCATCATGATAAATGTAGGGCATGAAATCAGTCGCTGGTGGGTCGTCACTTGTATCAATAGTGCCACCATCAAGATGCCCACGCATCTCCACGCACCCTTTCCAGCCGTAGTTCGTGTCGTTGGAACCATTACTGTCTAAGTCATATCCCAGTGCGGTGTGTCGGTCTGTGTCTGCTAGGAATTCACTGTCACTAGACGAGATTATGTTGTTTTGTTCGCTGGTATCAAGGAAACCAATATTACCAACGCCTACATTTACTTGTGTTACATAGGGGACAATGCCGATCCACAGGTTTTCTTGGGTCTCGTTCGATCCATAAAGAATGTCCACAAGATCTGTCGCAGATTCCTTTAAAGAGGTTATGCGTTTATTTGAAAGAGCGCCGCTATAACCATCAGAATCTGAATCCCGAGCCATGGAACCGGTATTATCGAGCACCATAACGAGTTCCAGTCCTCGATTGGTCCGGTTAATCAATGTATAGGCGCCTACAGTTAAATCGTTGTAACCAACTACGCTTATAAATGTTGTATTGACCTTAGCGTGAACGTTGAGCTCAATATTCTCTTTATTAGCATCCCAAGTCACAGATAAAGCACTGACATCGGCGTTCATATATCCGCTGGTAAAGTTGGCGTCGAAATATTTCTGTGCATCGGCGAGGACAACATCATCATCTTCAAATATCACACGACCTGCAGCGAGGCCTGCTGCATCCAAAGCAGTAGCGAGTTTGGATTTCAGAACATATGCGCGGCCAACATCAATTGATAGGCCAATGGCGGCGAAAATTGGAATAGCCAAAAGCGCGATAAGAACTGCAGCAACCCCACGAGTGTCCCGAGATAGTAGTTTTAGCGTTCTTATATATGAAAACCGTGATGGGAACTTTTCCATGAGGTCGCCTCGCGTAATAGAAATATAGGTATTCATTTATATATAAGCGGGGGAGTCTTAAGGTTAGATAAAAAATAAACGTCAATTTCAAACAAATTGTATTAAAAAGATTTCAAGTTACTTATGGTTTAGTTGCTTACTTATATGTATATGTTGTTAGAGTTTTTAAAATTTCTATTTAAATAGGAAGTAAAAGTTGAATAAAAAAAAGATAAATATTTATCGATTATTGTAAAAAACAAATTACCTAAAATTTTATATATTAAAAATTAATTTTTATTGGGGAAAGTTACATCGTTTAACTATTGATTAACGAATTTGGTGCAAATTGATTTTCAGGAGCAAGGCAAAAGGTCACTTGGGCAAGGCTTCACAGTTAAGGACTTCGGTAAGACTTATTAAGTCGGTGGTTTTGAAGTTCACAAATTGAGAGGTTTCGCTCTCGGATTAGATAGCAAATTACTCAGGATAAAATCCTGTCACATTATTAGGAGATGTAAGATGATTAAAATGTTTCACGCTTTTGTAAATGACGAGTCCGGTGCAACAGCTATTGAGTATGGTTTGATTGCAGCATTGGTCGCACTTGTTGGTGTTGTCGCATTTACAGCTCTTGGAGACACAATCGCTGATACTTTCGTGCAACTCGCAACTGTGCTTTGTACTAGTGCGGATGGTACGTATGCAGCTGGCGCATGTACATTCTAGTCCATGCTGAATATTGGGCTGCGCTTGCGCAGCCCTTATTTTTTTGTTGTTAGTTCAATGGAGTTGGAGGGTGCCGTGTTTGTTGTGATGAACTTCATAAATGACGACAGGGGTGCTACTGCCATTGAATATGCGCTGGTCGCAACCCTTGTTGCGCTTGCGGGCATTATAGCGTTCACGGCCCTTGGCGGGACAATTAGTAGTAGTTTTGCAAATATCTCATTAGATTTTTGTGAGGCTGTTGGGGGTGATTTCGCCCTAACAGCTGATGGCACAGATAGCTGCGCTTTCTGATGACATCATAAATTGGGTCCATGCGACCTGTGTTGGAGCCTTTATGGTGCCAAGTGGGTGAATTTATCAATGTGGATAATCTCGATTTATTTGATTAGCGTTGTTGCGGCTTTTTCCGGCACGCTATTTGCCGCCTACACCGATTGGCGGAAATTTACTATTCCCAATTATATTAGCCTGATCATTGTGGCGCTTTATCCTATTGCTGTGATAACTGTGCCGATTGAAGTGGATTGGGTGTTTGCGCTGCTGATAGCTGCAGTTACTTTTGGCATTGGTTTCTTACTTTTTGCAGTGGGTATTTTTGGCGGCGGCGATGTGAAGCTCATCACAGCGCTTAGCTTGTGGGCGGGACCTGCATTAATGGTCTCATTTCTGGTTGGAGTTTTGCTTGCTGGAGGTGTTCTCGCCATCTTTATACTGTCTCGCGAGGCCTGGCGGCAATCAGAAGACGCAGGCGGTTTTGTCCGCGGCGCCAAAGCTGCCATTAGGGCGCGAACGCCCGTTCCATACGGTATCGCAATCGCTTTTGGCAGTATTCCCATATTTTTCCACTACCTAAAAGCAAGCGAAATTTTTGGTTAATGTTCTTACTTAACAGGAAATTAAGCACTACGGGTTTAAAAATAGAATCATTTCTAACGTTGGAACTAGGGTCATGGCACGTAAACTGATATTAGTTGTTTTCGCATTGTTGATAGCGGGCTCAACTGTCTGGTTTGTTCGAAACTGGGCTGGTAATCAAACACCAACCATAATTGCGCAGCAGGCAAGTGACGAAATAGTTGCGCCCAAAGCAGCAACAGTGAAAATTTTGGTGGCCGCAGCGGACTTGCCAGCAGGAACTCTGGTTCGCGAAGATCATCTAAAATGGCAAGAATGGCCTGAAACAGATGATCTCGAAGAAATGTATGTGGTCGAGAATGTTCGAACAGCTGATGAATTCTATGGCACAGTTGTTCGTCAAGGTGTTTCCAGCGGTGAGCCAATTTCAGATAACCGTATGGTGCGCCCAGGACAACAAGGCTTTCTTGCAGCGGTACTTGACCCAGGCACACGCGCTATCTCCATTAATGTCGATGAAACCGCAGGCATAGCCGGTTTTGTATTCCCAGGCGATCGCGTTGATGTGATTCTAACATTGGAGATTATGCAGGGCACTAGCGAGACATCAATCCCGCACCATGCAAGTGAAACTATTCTCACCAATGTTCGGGTTGTTGCCATGGATCAATCAACAGACGATCAAACTCAGGAAGCCTCTGTGCGCAGCATCGCGACTTTAGAAGTTAGTCCAAAAGAAGTGGAAGTCATTTCTGTGTCACGGGAACTGGGACGGTTATCTCTATCGCTTCGAAGTATAGCGCGGGTTGAAGATACAGGCAAAATGAGTGACGGCGGTGCCGTCTTGAAAAAGGAACGGGGTCGCGGATTTACTATGGACAGTGAAGCGAGCTCCCTAATCTCGGCGCCAGCTCGTAACGGACAAGCTCCTAATACAGTCATTGTCGTCCGTGCGGGCGACGTTAAACAAAAATCATTCGATTAAGGGGGATAAAGAATTGCGTAAAATTATTTCTGCAGTGATATTAACGCTCCTTATGGGGGTTGGTGTTACGGCGCTTCCAATTCAGTTAAATGCGGCGAAAGTCATTAATGATATTGGCGACCCCATCGATTTGACTTTGAATACTGGCAAGTTAATCAAGCTCGATAAGGCGGCAACATCGGTTTTTATTGGTAATCCAGAACTCGCTGATGTTCAGGTTCAGTCACCGACAATTATTTATATTTTCGCAAAGAAGCCTGGAAAAACCAATTTGTTCGCGCTTAATGGCAACGGGGATGTTCTTTTGAACTCTCCTGTTGCTATTAGCCATGATGTGGTGTCGCTTGAAAAAGCGCTTTTGGATGTTGACCCGAACGGCCAGCTAAAAGCCCAATCAATGCGCGATGGCATCGTCTTAACCGGCCGCGCCGCAACGGCTTCTGTTTCTGAAGATGCCCGGCGGATTGCGGCCCTTTATACTTCACCAGAAAATATTTTAAACCGTATTGTCATTGAAGGATCCCAGCAGGTTAATTTGCGCGTTCAAGTGGCTGAAGTTGCCCGGTCTGTAACGAAGCAACTTGGTGTGAACTGGGAAAATTTGAGCAGTGGTCTTGGTAATTTTTCTCTTGGCACTTTTGTTGGGCGCGATGTTATCGATTCTAGTAGTTTAATTACAAGAAACGGGACGGCTAGTAGCTTGTTCGCAGGCTTTAATGATGGTCAAACTGCCATTCAGGGAATCATTGATGCACTCGAAGATGAAGGGTTGATTACAGTCCTTGCAGAACCAAACTTAACGGCCCTATCTGGCGAGACAGCTAATTTCTTGGCTGGTGGCGAGTTCCCAATTCCAGTACCGCAAGAAGACGGTGCCATTAGTATTGAGTACAAGGAATTTGGTGTCTCCCTGACATTTACGCCCAATATTGTCAGCAATAATCGCATTAACTTGCGTGTGAAACCTGAAGTTAGCCAACTGTCATCTGCATCGGCGATTAACATCAATAACATCTTTATTCAGTCGCTATTGACGCGCCGGGCAGAAACAACGGTGGAACTTGCCAGTGGGCAAAGTTTTGTTCTTGGTGGCTTGCTTAACAGCGACTCTGATAACAATGTATCAAAGACGCCTTTCTTGGGTGAGCTACCAATTATCGGTGCGTTGTTCCGCTCCACTTCGTTTCAGAAAAACGAAACCGAGCTTGTTATCATCGTAACGCCGTATCTCGTAGAGCCGACCAATTCCCGAATTGCTTTGCCAACCGATGGATACATTCCGCCAAACGACAAAGATTTATATAAAGATGGTAAATCCTTCCGCCCAACGGATAGCTCTGCCGCGCCGGTGGACAATGCCGCGCCAACGACGGCGAAGAACAGTGTGAAACTAATCGGCCCTGCTGGCTTTATTATGGAGTGATGCCATGAATTGTATCAAAGATAACGCCTGCAAACTGGTTGGAATTTCCGCCGTGTTTCTGTCGCTACTGGCAGCAGGCTGCGCACCAATAGATCCGGAAACGGGGCTAGCGACGCTGAAGGCGACCCCAGAAAACGCACAGATGAAAAAGAAAATTACTGTGAAGGAATTCACACCTATATTTGTGGTGCGGTTCGATGCAAATCGGACAGGTTTCACAGATATGGAAAAAGGTCGCCTACTTGGATTTATACAAGCACAAGATGTGGATTTCGGCGAGGTTCTTCAATTGGAATTGCCACCATTTAACCATGCAAACGGCGTAAATAAACTTCGTTATGGTGCAATCGGTAGCTTCCTTGAAGATGAAGGTTTCAAGATATCACCAAAAGTCACCAAGGACGGCCTGCGAGATTCATTGCGGGTCTACTTTAGCAAATATGTGGCAACAGTTGACCCAATTTGCGAAAAAGGTTGGCACCTTCCTTCGGGCACAGCATACGAAAATCGGCCTCTGCCGCATATGGGGTGTTCAACAGCATCAGCTTTTGTTCAGATGTTGGCAAATCCGAAAGATTTGATCAAACCTAAGGACATTGGCCCTTACGACGGGGAAAGAGCAGCGCTCTCTATCCAAAGTTACCGAACTGGAAGTAGTGGCAGTAGCTCATCGAGTGAAGATAGTGGCACATCGGATTAATACGAAGCGTTTTGATTGGAAGGCTTAAATCATGGCAAGTGCAGCATCTAACCTAAGTACACTTTTTGGAAACCATGTCCTAGAAGATATGATGGTGTTTGTGGATGACGAGCATTCTTTGGCTGTTTGCAGGCAGGCCGTCGAAGATAGAGGACAATCTCCAGATGCTGTTCAAGATGGTGGGATCGCCGAAGCTCTTACCCGCATTGAACCGGGCCAATCACCAAAGGTCGTGATTGCTGATATCAGCCGTAGCCTTGATCCTGAAGGGGATGTAACGCGGCTTGTTCGGAAAATGGGCCCGACAAATTCGTTAATAATTTTGGGAACGTCTAATGATGTCTCAATTTTCCGAAAAATGATATCCCTTGGGGCGCACGACTATTTGGTGAAGCCGTTGACGGCCGAGCTGTTTAACGATGCTGTCGAGCAAATAGATCGCCAAGCCGCATCGGCGCAAACGGCACAAAGTGGTCGTCTGACAGTTGTCATTGGCGTGCGCGGTGGTTCGGGGGCAACTACCATAGCGACCAACATAGCTTGGATCATGGCTAATGAAGAAAAAATGGAAACAGCATTGCTGGATCTGGATCTTCATTTCGGAACCACCACTTTGGCTTTAGATGTTGAATCTGGAGGCGGTTTTAGGGAGGCTTTAGAAAACCCGCATCGCTTGGATAAGTTGTTTTTAGATAGTGCCATTACAAAAGCAGGTGATCGGCTTGCTGTTTTGGGAACTGAAGAGCCTATTGAAGAGTTTGTAGATGTAAATCCGGAGAGCATCGATACGTTAATTGGTGAAATTAGCCAAGACTATAGTCAGATTATTGTTGATCTTCCGCGTCATTTGCTTCCAACGCAGGGAGCATTGTTGGCATCCGCAGACTCTGTATTACTTGTCTCTGATCAGACACTAGCCGGAATACGTGATATCAACCGGATCACCCAAGCCATGACGTCGTTATCGACCAAAGGCCGAATTGTGAAAGTTGTTAGCCGAGTTGGTAATGAACGGTCGGCGCAAGTATCAAAAGCTGATTTTCAAAAAGCGTTGGAGGAGCCAATAGACTATTTCGTTCCCGAAGATGCAAAAACTCTAACTGTTTGCGCGAATGCGGGGAAAGCTATTCCTTCGGTTGCAGAAAAATCACCGATCGCAAAAGTTTTGCGTGAGCTTGCCGCAGATTTGTCTGGTTATGAAAAACCAAAGAAAAAAGGCCTGTTTGGCCTTATGTCAAAAGCTGACAAAAAGAATGAGGGCAAGTAAACGTGAGTTTGTGGCGGTCTTCATCCAGTAATAAGAACAAAGGCAAAGATCTACCTGTAACTGTTGAAAAGAACAGTAGCGGTGACCTTGAACTTGTGGAAAGACTTTTCAGCCTTGCTTGTGCTGAATTGCTGAGTGACATTTCTCACGATACAGCTCGTACTGAAATTTCATCAAAGGTCAAAAAATTTACGCGAGATCAGCTTGAAGTTGAGGCTATTTCTCTGAATGTTCTTGAACAACGTAATTTGGTTTCTGCGCTTTCGGTCCGAATTTGGTCTGAAGTAGAAGAAACTCGCGCAGCGATGACGCCAGAAGTTGTAGTCAACGATTTGGATAACTTGAGTGCTGACACTAGTGTGTCAGATAATGGTTATAATGCACCCGATGTTACACAGATATTGGAAGAAGGCGTAACCGTATTCGGTGTAGATTCTGAGGCGCCGGCTGAAGTTAAAGCAACGTTCGATCGCCCAGACGCGACCGCAACATCCGAACCCGACATGTATGATGAGGTTGATGGATTTTCAGAGCCGCGTGTTCCGATGGTAGGTGAGCTTGAAGCAGAGCCCATACCTGAAGACGTCCCGGAACCCATTCGTCTAGAGGCAGTTGTTGAACAGCAGGCTCCGCGTGCGGCCTCACAAATTGACTTAATTAAAGAACGCATCCAGCCAGTTCTTCTTGAGCGCATTGATATTAGTGCCGCTGTTTCAATGGATCGGTTGGATCTCGCCCGAGATATTTCAGATATTGTCGGCGACATTTTGATCGAAGAGAGGATCCAACTCAACCAACGGGAACAGCGAGAGCTGATCGAGCGGTTGATGCATGACATGCTGGGCCTCGGACCGCTAGAGCCCTTACTTGCGGACGAAAGCATCACCGATATCATGGTGAACGGGCCAAAACAGGTTTATATAGAACAACGCGGAAAGTTAGTGCTTTCAGATTGCCAGTTCCGTGACAATGCACATGTTCTTAGTATTGCGAGCCGCATTGTAAGTCACGTGGGACGGCGTGTAGACGAGTCAAACCCATTGGTGGACGCTCGTCTTGCTGATGGTAGCCGGGTGAATATTATTATTCCGCCACTAGCAATCGACGGCCCAAGTATTTCAATTCGTAAATTCGCCAAACAGAAAATCACTCTAGACGTTATGGAAAAGCAAGGCAATTTGTCTCCTTCAGCCGCAACAGTGTTGCGTGTCGGTGGTCGTTGCCGGTTAAATATTTTGATCTCTGGTGGTACGGGGTCGGGTAAAACAACACTGCTAAACGCAATTTCACAGCTTATTGACCCAGGGGAGCGTATCGTCACCATCGAGGATGCTGCGGAGCTCCAACTTCAACAACCCCACGTCGTTCGTCTTGAAACACGGCCAGCAAATCTTGAAGGAACCGGCGAGATTAGCATGCGTGACCTGCTAAAGAACTCACTGCGGATGCGCCCCGATAGAATTATACTTGGTGAAATCCGGGGCAGTGAAGCCATTGACATGTTGCAGGCAATGAACACCGGTCACGATGGATCGTTGTCGACAATCCATGCTAACCGCCCACGAGAAGCACTCACACGACTTGAAAATATGGTCGGAATGTCAGGTATTAATTTACCCGCGAAGGCGGTGAGAAGCCAGATTGCATCGGCCATCGATTTAATCGTTCAGATAAGTCGGATGCGCGATGGTGTCCGCCGCATTACCTATGTCTCTGAGGTTGTCGGCATGGAAGAGGATGTGATTACCATGCAAGATCTATTTTGGTACGAGTATATGGGCGAAGATAAAGGTGGCCGTCTGCTAGGCGAGTTTAAATCTTCTGGTCTTCGTCCGCATTTCGCGCCGCGTGCAGCATACTTCGGGCTGGATAAAATGTTGATAGGAGCAATGTAATGTTTGGCTTAGATGATCAACTTGTTTTACCTCTTGTCGTTGGTGGCGCCACGTTAATGGTAACCCTAATCCTTGGATTTGCCTTGGTTGGTGGTGATAACACTACGTCGAGTACCAAACGCCGTTTAGCTGATGTTCGTCACGGGCATGGACCCGTTGCTCCAAAAAACCCGCAACGGAGTAGCGCCCGTATCGACGACGGGAAAAGCAGTATCAAATTTCTGGAAACGTTGGTTCAAAAATTTGTGCCAAAACCTACAGAATTGCGAGCGCGTCTCGAAAAAACAGGCTCAAAGTTATCAAATGCTGAGTATGCGCTAATCACAGTTGTCGTTATGGCAGCCTTCTGGGTTATTACCTATATCGTATATGACATGGCACCAATCATCGCATTTCCAACGGGCTTTGCTTGCGGGATTATTTTCCCTCATTGGACAGTTGGTTTTATCGGTGGACGGCGTGTGAACAAGTTTATGAAGCATTTTCCCGAAGCCATTGAACTATTGGTTCGGGGATTACGCGCAGGTATCCCTATTAGCGAAGCGATCATTACTGTGGGCAATGATGCCCCTGAGCCCATTGGAGCCGAGTTTCGCGGGGTTGCCGACGCCATCCGGCTTGGTAAGTCAGTTGAAGATGGTCTATGGGATGTTTGTAAGCGCATAGATGTTCCAGATTTCAAATTTCTAATTATCGCGGTTGCAATCCAGCGGGAGACCGGTGGTAACCTTGCTGAAACTTTGGGGGGGCTCGCAAATACGCTTCGCAAACGGCGCCAGATCAAGCTTAAAATTAAGGCTATGTCATCTGAAGCGCGGGCGAGTGCCTGGATTATTGGCTCATTACCGTTCATCATGTTCCTCCTCCTTTGGTTTGCCAATGACGCATATGTTATGACGTTGATACATGATCCACGCGGCAACTATTTGATTGGTGCAGGTTTAGTAATGATTTCGGGCGGCGTCGGTGTAATGGCCAAAATGGTCCGATTTGAGATTTAGGAGACAGATATGGATTTAGCAGCACTTCTTCCAAATTGGCTTCGCTCAGAGGATGTTCTTGCGCTTATCGCAGGCGGTGCGGCGCTTTTATCATTTATAATCATATGGAATGCTCTCCTTGTTAAGGATAGCTTGCCAGATAGAATTCAAGGTCTCGAAAAACGGCGGAAACATTTACGAGATCAAGCGGTTAAAGATACTCGCCAACGCAGCCAGTTGATTGGCAATGATAATTTTAAATTGCGGATCGTAAAAAAATTACAGCTGATGAAAGGTGAGGGAGCTCGCCGTATTTCCGCTCACCTTGCCCAAGCTGGTTGGCGTTCAAAAGACGCTCTAGCTACATATCTTTTCGCGCGAATTTTTCTCCCCATTATTTTTGGTGGTTTTGGATTATTGTATTTTCTTGGAACCAATCCGTTTGATTGGTCGAAGGCGGGAGCCGTGGCCGGTGCCGCCGGTGCCGCGTTCTTTGGATATGCATTACCCGGTATTATGATTAAAAACCAAATAAGCAAACGCTATAAGGAAATCCGAAAGGCACTACCAGATGGATTGGACCTTTTGGTTATTTGTACCGAAGCCGGCTTGAATTTGGACAGTGGCTTAAATCGGGTTTGCCGTGAGATTACCAATTCAGCACCAGAGTTGTCTGATGAATTCGCTCTAACGTCAATTGAGCTTGGTTTCCTTCCTGATCGTAAAGAAGCTGTTTTAAATTTGTCCGCGCGTGTGGATATTCAGGCCATGAAGACGCTGGTAAACACTCTTCTTCAGACGGAAAAGTACGGAACACCACTTGCTGTCGCGTTACGCGTGCTATCTGCAGAAATGCGCGAAGAACGCTTGATGAAGGCTGAAGAAAAAGCCGCCCGCCTTCCTGCCATTATGACAATTCCGATGATTTTATTTATCCTACCTGCCTTGTTTATTGTACTTATCGGTCCGGCGGTTCTTCAAGCATTGGATGCGTTTTCATCCTAATATGACCTGCTAAAGGTTCTCTCAAAGCGTGTTTGACAATTGGCCTAATACGATTGTCTGCCTGTCAGCTCATTGGTGAGATGGGCCTTCCAATCTTCCCAGATTTGAACTCACAGTGATTTTACCTTTAGGCGCGTGTATTTACACGTTTTTAATAGAGCTGCTCTTAAAGTTCAGATGACATTATTTGGTTTCTCCCTTGTCTTGGCGCTGCAGTTTGCCACGCGACATGGAATTTTTTAGTAAAACGAATTAATGCCGATCCTATTAATCTGGATGTTCTCGGCTCTTGCAGCTGTTCTCTATGAACCGATGGCAATTTATGTTTGGATGTAGGCGCCCGAATTTAGTCAATCACAGATGCCATTTACTGTCGGTAGTTCTCTCCATCATCTCGGGTGTTTTCTGTTGCTGTAGTTGGGGTATCGTAAAGGAGATTTGTCGCTTGTCTACCCAACCGATCGATCCACAGGGTCGCTTTTGGCCACGGGGTTTTACGGTCATTTGTTGGGAGAGACACTGACGCTACAAATAGCGCTCGGTGGTGCAGTCATTATTTTTGGCGCTTTGATGCTGACAGAGGGTATCGGGCGGTCTTCGGGAAATGTTGCGGTATCTATGGGGTTTTGGGGTAAGCGCGGGTTTACTAATCGGAAGCTATACAGCCTGGGATGCTTACGCAGTCTCTACATTGATGATACCGCCTTTGTTACTTGATTATGCTTCAAGCAATTGGAGATCCACACTGCTAGCACCTGCCGCATTTGGGCGGTGGAAAAAAGTGCAGGAGATATGGAGAGAATACAGACGCGAGGTCATTGTAATAACCATTCTTAACCCACTTGCGTATATTTTGGTTCTGGTCGCCTTGACTTTTACACCGGTCGTATTCGTGGTTCCAGTTCGAGAACTAAGTGTTCTGCTAACAGTTCTTATGGGAAGTATCCTGTTACGGGAGGGCAACTTGAAACACCGTTTGATTTGGGCAGGTGTCATCCTTATCGGATTGACAGTGCTGGCCTCCTCGTCGTAAGTCAGATGCTATGGATTAATAGGAAACATAAGCTGTATGTTGACCTTCAGTCTCGATAAGGCGCTGTTTTTGGATTTTCGTTTCTGCAATTACGCGTGAAATATCATCTACAACAGTTAGCTTTTTCGCTCTGGGCATATAACAGTCTTGAGAACGATCTTGCAAAGCTGAACAAATTTGATAAGGCGTGGCCTGTCCAACAAATCCACCAATTCGAACTCTGTAATGAATACCTTTTTGTGCGCCTAAGTCAGCAACCGAATAAATGGGATCAAACTGATCCAGTAAATCGCTATGTCGTTTTCTTAGAATATTCCACGCCTTCTGAGCCCGTTCAGGGGATTTGAACGAGGCAAGTTGAACGTAGTAAAGCGCGGGATCACCAGAAGCTGTATAGCCATCTTTAATCGCCGTATTATAGCTGATAGACATTGCAGGTTGTTGAGGCGTTACTTTTGTGATGTCAACGACTGCCAGTACGTCAAGCGGTGCATCCACATAGTGGGATTGCGTTAGGGTTGCCGACAATTCTGTGATCGGAGCCGCCGCAGCTGCAGGAGCTAATTTTTCAACTGGTGGTGTTACTTTTTTCGCCACTGTTGCAGGCTCCACTGGTGCCAAATTATACGGTTTACGAACTGTCTCGGCTGATCGGGTTCCTTTGGGTATAGTTTTCGCAATCTGTATTTCGGGTGCTTGCTGTGCTTCCTTGTTTGAGTTTAGTGTAACCGTTTCAAGGTTGGCTTCTATAAGGGGCTGGGGGGGCTGCGATGTAGCAATATTCTGCTGTAGAATTTCACTTTGTTCAATGTTGTTGTTCAACGCTACTGCGCTGTCTAAAGCATCTGGATTTGTGCTCAACGCAACAGTCGTGTCATCAGCTTCAATGTGCGTATAGGGTTGTCGGCTCGTCTGAGCAGAGCGCGTTTTTTGCCGTGCATTTGTTTGAGCAACCATTATATTCGCTTGCTTCTGTGCGGTAATTTGCTCTTCTGCGATGGGCTGATTTAGCGCCTGAAAATACAAGGCATTGTTACGTGCTTCTTTTTCATTTAGGTCCATTCGTGAATATCGCATAGCATCAGAAGATTTTCCGGCCATTCCATATACAAGAGCCAGATTTTGCCTGTGTTGTGCTGTGGCATTGGGATGGGCTGTGATGATCTCAAACATAGCGATTGCTTGCTCGGTTCTACCAATAAGGGCAAGGGAGAGAGCAAGATTGTTTTGATACGTCAGATTGTTGGGCTCGGATGTGATCGCTAAGCGGTAATAATCTTGTGCTTTTGCATGTTCGCCTGCAGTATCCAAAGCGAGTGCAAGACCGCCAAGGGATTTTGCATTGTTGTTATCAAAACTGACAGCCATTTCAAATGACTTAGCCGCAAGGTAGGGTTTGTCTTCAGCCAAATATATATACCCAATGCCGGTATGTGCAGCAATAAGTTCAGGTTGCTTGGCAATTATTTTTTTGTACAAATCCAGAGCTGCTGACGTTCGTTTTGTTTTTCGTAAAATTTCGGCTGCGCCCAGAAGAGGTGCTAGATCTTTGGGGGATTTTTGATTGGCCATCATATAGAGGCGAAGAGCTGTCGCCGGGTCGCCTCTTACCCAAGCTTTTTCGGCAATACTTATTAATTTTTTAGCCGAAAGTTCTCCAGCTTTTGTGTCATCAGACTTGCTCGCCATGGGAGCAGGGTCAGTGTCATTACTGCCCAGATTTTGTGGGTTAACTGTATTGCAGCCTGTGACAATCAAGCTTGTTGTTAGCAAAAGTGCCGTTTTGTTGGCATTTAGGATATTTTTGATCTGGAGCACGGTCCTGACCTCCCCTTCCGTAATGGAATGTTTGGAAAGAGTGTAGCTATGCTATCCTTAAAAACGGTTAAGATTAACAAAACATTTTCTGTAAATAAGCGCAAAAGACAGACCATTAATCCACTAAACGACGCTTGCCAGAGTCAAGGCTTGTCTGATGAGGTGGGTGTTGGGCATATGATACGGGGGCCTGTGGGTGCTGTTGAGGGTAGTTTTCCTGCGGCTGGGCGTAAGGTTGCACGAAGCTTTGCGGTAAAACTGCGTTGTGATAACTGCCTTGAGAACTAGGCTGTTGCGCCGCAGGCTGGTATGGTAGTTGAGCGGGGGTATTCGTCTCTGGGTCGATATACCGATCAAATATACCCGATGAAATTTGCGCTGGCAGTTCAGAGAATAGGGCGACTGTATTGGCCATTCCGATCCGATTTACAAAATTTGCAATTGTGATCGTTAATAACCCGGTTCGCAACGATTGCTCGTCCACACCAGTTTGTTTGCAACGTGATAAAGCGTCCGACAGTTCTTTGGCAACAACATTATTCGCATTTCCAGTACTCATCCGTATTCTCCTGACTGTATAGTTGTAACTACAGGGGTATTCAGAATAAGGACGCCTGATGTATGTAAATGTGAAAAAATACTTCGGGTGCTCTATTGGTGGCTGAAAGGGTGAGGTTTATGGGAAAGACAGGTTGGGGCGATGGAAGATCTTGAACAGTTTGCCGAGCTAATTGAAAATAGCAAAAAGGTGGTTTTCTTTACGGGAGCTGGAATAAGTACCGAATCTGGTATTCCCGATTTTAGAAGCCCAGGCGGCTTGTGGGAGAAAAATCAGCCCATCGATTTTTCGGATTTTATGGCTTCAGAAGAAGCACGCAGAGAGTCATGGCGGCGGAAATTTGCCATGGAAGTCGTCCTTGCAGGTGCGGTGCCCAATGACGGCCATAACGCCATTACGAAACTTTACAATTTGGGGAAAGTTTCGGCTGTTATAACCCAGAATATTGATGGCCTTCATCAGGCATCTGGTGTTGCTGAAAGTGATGTCATCGAATTACACGGAAATACGACTTATGCAAAATGTCTGGATTGTGGCACCCGAATGAGCTTAGCCGAGGTTAAGCAAACTTTTGGAAAAGATGAAACATTGCCAACGTGCACGAGTTGCGGCGGTATCGTGAAAACGGGAACAATCTCGTTTGGCCAGCCAATGCCCATAAATGAGATGATCAGAGCAGAAAAACACGCAATCGAGTGCGATTTATTTGTTGTTGTTGGGTCATCACTTGTGGTTTATCCAGCCGCAGATATACCAGTCCGGGCATGCCAACATGGTGCTGAACTTGTCATCTTAAACCGGGAGGTCACGCCGCTGGATCCCATTGCAACTCTAACTCTGAATAGAGAAATTGGGGAAACTCTGCATCATGTCACAAATTCGTAAAATCGATCTATTATGGTTCTGTGCTGTTTCAAATACTTCGAATTATTAGATAAGTAGCGAGAAATTGAATGCTTAACACCTCTGGGTTCATGGGAAAAATGCTGCTTTTCGTTGCGATTATTACAGCACCTGTAGTGATCGTTTCTTATTGGCTGGTTAGTCATGAACTTTTATCGATTGAATATGCGCTTCTGCTGTCGCTAACGCCCATTGGTCCAGCCGTTTTAGTGTATAATCGACTGTTGCTTGAGGTCAGCGCCCTGACGGAGCGAATGGGGCTTGCCGCAACAGATCCCTTAGGAAAGCATATCGAAGGAAATGCCTCGCGAGGAGGGTTACTCCCCGTGAACGAATTTTTTCTCACCATGCAGCAATATAAACGTGTTCTTGCTAAAATGTTTACAGATGTGAAAACACAGCAGGAAAACAGCTCTCGCCTGTTTGATTTACTTCCCAATGCAGTGTTCGTTTTAGACAAAAAGCGGTGCATCACAAGTTTTAATCAGGCAGCATCGAAGTTGTTTGAAAATCTGACTTTATCCGATGAAATAACAACCTATCTAAGGCACCCAGCGTTGTTGAAGGCAATTGATGGCGCCCTAATCGGGAGTGCTTTGAATGCAAGTGTTGAGTTCGAACTGCCTAATAGGCAAGTGCATTACGTTGAAGCACATATGGTTAAAGTCGAAGGTGAAAACCCAGAAGATGATCAACTGATCATAACGTTACACGATTTGACATCGGCAAAGAAAACCGAAAAGATGCGGGTTGATTTTATTGCCAACGCCAGCCACGAACTTCGCACGCCTCTAGCAATATTAATTGGGTCTATTGAAACAGTTCTAGGGCCAGCATCTGAAGATAGAGATGCGCAAGCACGGTTTCTACAAATTATGAAAGCTCAGTCTGATCGAATGTCTCGACTGATTGATGACCTGCTTTCTTTGTCACAAATTGAGATGGATGAGCATACGCGGCCCTCTAAGTCTTTGAATTTGAATGAACTGCTAACCTCAGTTTCCGACATGCTTTTTGCAAAAGCAGCAAGTTTGGAGAAGGAGATACAGTTGGATCTCCCTAAAACAGCGATTTCCATTATTGCTGACCCGAACCAATTGACCCAAGTTTTTACCAACTTGACGGATAATGCATTAAAATATAGCCGTGAAAAGGCACCGGTTATTATCAAGTTGTCTGCCGTAAAGCAAAACATAGAGATATCCGTAATTGATCAAGGCGAGGGGATATCGCTTGAGCATTTGCCAAGGCTAACTGAACGCTTCTATCGCGTAGATCGTGATCGTAGCAGAGAAGTTGGCGGTACGGGTCTTGGTTTAGCAATCGTAAAACACATCGTAGCGCGACATCGTGGGCATCTTGAAATTCGTTCAGTTCTAGGTAAAGGGTCCGTATTTACGGTGAAACTCCCAAATTAAGTCTTTGTCTATCTGGATCACGGAGCAACAAAAAAGAGGCGGTGGGATTTCACCACCGTCTCCATCCTATTACTGAGCGCCTTGTCTTTTAATCACGCGGGCCGGTGTCCCGCCGCATCCACCGGCGACGTTAGCTTTCATCTTGAAGAAATTATTACCTTCATTGGTTTCAGCTACTGTTTTTCCTTCATCAATAGTTGCTGTAATTCCCCAGTTACCGGATTTTAAGGTAATTTGACCCGCAACTTCTTGTGTCTGTTGCTTCAGGCGCTTCAATCCATTCGCTGTATGAATAACAGTGTTATTGGCACGTAATTTACTATTGAAATTACCGCTATCAAAATTTTTCAGGTTCAATATGTCGTAATGGAAGCGGAATTTACAGCCACGCGGTCCCTTGGATAATGCGTCATTTACTGTAAGATTTAGGGTGCCGTTCCATTGGGTGGATTTTGGGCCTATTGAGATCCCTTTACGGGATGTCAGGTCAGGCTTCAACTTGCTGAGATCCAGTGTCGTTTTTGTGGTTTCGCGGCAAGTTGCGGAATATTCCACCATGGCAGACATTTGTTTAGTGGCCGTTTTAACCTGGACACTAACTTTATGTGTTGGCATTAACTGTAGTTGGTTTTTTGCCTGTGCGCCGCCCTGATTATTTGCTTTGAAGCCCTTAGACTTAGGGGCTGCCGGTATTGGCTTAATAATTTTGAGGCCGTAATAGGCATTGCGTTCCGTTGTATTTTTAGCGAAATCAAGGTTCTTCCATACTGTTGCAGGCGAACCATCTTTCAAAAACCGGTATTGGACTGTTCCGGCAACTCCATTCGTCTTAATTCTAGCTTTCACGGGCAAATTTGCTGGACAAATACCTTGGTAATTGGTGCTTTGCATACTGATAGCCGGTTGCTGGATTTGCAATATCGGGGCCAGTGTCGCTTTCTTAAGTGGCTCCAGAGGAGCTATATATTTAGCGCATTCCACATTGATTTTGTGATTGTCATTAACATGTCTTGGATGTGTCGAATTGGAAGAAGGGCCGGAGCATGCAAAATTGAGTTGGCTTTCAGCTTTGTTTGTTAAAACGACAGCCAGTCCATTTTTCAAAATTGAACCTCTGTTTCCCCCTTGTTGAATGCGTTTGCTTAATTCAGCATTACAAGCGTTTACAGCAGCAGTTCGGATGGAACTGTGAGGGCTCCATTTAATGACATATTCTTTCCAATCATTTGTCCATGTTTTCTGATTGATAGGGCCATTCAGGATGTGGAGCGGTTCCCATTGGGACGCAACATTCTGCGGATTCTTCTTTTGAATATTCATACTAATTTTGTTTAACCAATGTAGCTTTTGACAACGCCCCTTTCCTTGTATGTGAAAGGACAGTTTATTGGTTGAAGCCTTAGAGTAGTCATGCCCGTCGGCTTCAACTTTAAGAGTGGGGTATGGGCCGACAGATTGGACATCTATCATGCTAATACCAAAAGAGGGGAACCCTTCGGCTGCCATAACCGTGGACGCTAATGCTGTTAGAAGAATACTGGTGCAAATTAAGGAACGTGTTTTCATTTTGATCTCCCAAGCTAGAACAATTTCTAACCATGAGTCGTTTCAGATTCCAAGGCGGTTCAAATTAATATTGAGCCGATATTTTCCATTCTAATATCGCAGTCGGTGGAATAGTACAAAATCTCAGCAGAATTGGAAACATTATTTCTTTCGGTGACCTTTATACCAATAAGTGGCCGTAATAATAGTGTCATATAAGTGTAGTAATCCCGTCATTGAGAACTGGCATTGTCCAGACATCGGCAGAAAATGCTGTCGCTCACAAAACGGAGATTAGACGTGCTAAAGAAAACTCTCGGACTTGCTGTCATTGCGACAGTTGCTATTGCTGGTCAGGCTGCGGCTCGTGATCAGATTAGGATCGTTGGCTCTTCAACAGTATTTCCATTTGCGACAACAGTTGCGGAAACTTTTGGGAACAAGGGCAATTTTAAAACCCCGGTTGTTGAAAGCACTGGTTCAGGTGGTGGTTTGAAATTATTTTGTGCAGGCGTTGGTGATGCGCATCCCGATATTACGAATGCCTCCCGTCGCATTAAAAAATCAGAAGTGACTAAATGCGCAAAAGCCGGAATCACAGAAATTACAGAAGTTAAAGTTGGATTTGACGGCATTGTCCTTGCCAATGCAAAGACTACTGCTCCAGTAAAACTAACCAAAAAACAGATCTTTATGGCACTTGCCAAGCAAGTTCCCATAAACGGCGTGATGGTTGAGAATCCATATAAGACATGGAGTGATGTCGATCCATCCCTTCCTAACACCAAAATTGAAGTTCTCGGGCCACCACCAACCTCCGGTACGCGCGATGCATTTGTAGAGCTTGCAATGGAAGGTGGCGCCAAGAAATTCCCAACCCTGAAAGCGCTTCGCAAATCAGATAAAAAAGCTTTTAAGGCTATCGCGCACACCATTCGGGAAGATGGTGCCTATATCGAAGCAGGCGAGAATGACAATTTGATTGTCCAGAAGCTTGTGACAAATCCTAAAGCAATTGGGGTTTTCGGATTTAGTTTTCTTGACCAAAATTCCGATCGTATTCAAGGCGGTGTAATTGGCGGAGTTAAACCAACTTTTGAGAATATCTCTAAGGGTGATTACGGTATTTCACGATCCCTGTATTTCTACGTGAAGAACGCTCATGTGGGAACTGTCCCAGGTATTAAAGAGTTCATCGCAGAGTTTACGAGTGAAGATGCTTTCGGAGAATTTGGATACCTGACTGATAAAGGTCTTATTCCACTTTCTGAAAGTGAACGTAATTTAATTCGCGAAAAAGCGACTTCACTTCAAAATTTGAAAATGATGTGAGCTTGAGTAGGGAGGAGCTGTGCTCCTCCTTATTTGATCTAAATCTAAGGATATTTCAGCCCCATGAGTTTTTTGCCGCTTATCATATCGTTATTGGCTATGTGCGCCGCTGGATATTGGTATGGATCAAAGAAAGCGCTTTCGAGCCATAGCTTTGCCGGCCAACAAAATGCTGGAAGACCGCATCTTTATGGGCTCTATGTTGTTATTTGGGGTGTGATACCGCCAGCTATCTTACTGATCCTTTGGGGCGTGTTTTCTTATTCATCCATTGATGTTAGTGGGGGGATCGCCGGGAAAATTGATAAAGTGGTGTTTCCAAGCTTGATTACTGTGGCTGCCATTTTGGGTCTTACGTTGGCAGTTCGCCAAATTAGTCCAAATTTACGCGCCCGAAAAACCGTGGAGGCCGCCGTGTATTGCGTATTGATTTTAGCCTCAACGCTTTCGGTTTTTACGACAATTGGAATTGTTCTCTCACTCTTAATTGAGACCATTCAATTTTTTGAAAAAGTACCCTACCAAGAGTTTTTCTTTTCCTTGAATTGGAGTCCACAAATGGCGCTACGAGAGGATCAAGTTGGATCTTCTGGCGCTTTCGGTGCAATCCCGCTTTTCACGGGAACTCTTCTTATAACTTTGATTGCAATGATTGTAGCTGTTCCACTTGGTTTGATGAGTGGGATTTATATGACCGAGTATGCGAGCAAAAATTTTAGAGCGACAGTTAAACCAATTCTTGAGATCCTCGCCGGTATTCCAACCGTTGTTTATGGTTTTTTTGCCGCCCTCACCGTTGGCGTTTTCTTTAGAGATGTTGGCACGTTCATTGGGCTCGATGTGGTTTCGGAAAGTGCGCTGGCTGCGGGTGTTGTCATGGGAATGATGATCATTCCGTTCATATCGTCGTTAAGCGATGACATCATTATGGCTGTGCCGCAAAGCCTAAGAGATGCTTCTTACGGGTTGGGCGCTACGAAATCTGAGACTGTTATCAATGTGATCATCCCAGCAGCACTTCCCGGCATTGTGGGGGCCATACTGCTTGCTGTTAGCCGTGCTATCGGGGAGACAATGATTGTGGTGATGGCGGCAGGTTTTGCTGCCAACCTAACGGCAAACCCGCTGGAATCTGTAACAACAGTGACGGTGCAAATAGTTGGCTTGCTTGTTGGTGATCAAGAATTTGATAGCGCAAAAACATTGGCAGCCTTTGCGCTGGCCCTAACGTTATTCGCCATAACGCTTTGCTTGAATGTCATTGCGTTACTGGTCGTACGTAAATATCGAGAAAAATATGACTGATATACAAAATCAAACAAATAAAGCTGGCTGGCCCACTAACGGGGCCAATAAAATCCTTGCAAAACGCCACCGCACCGAGCGTAACTTTAGGCGTCTAGGATTAACTGCCATCCTAATTGCGATGGCGTTGCTGGCAACACTGTTGGTTAGTATTGTGGGAAAAGGCTATTCCGCTTTCATTCAGACGACAATCACACTGGATATAAATTTTGAACAGGAAATTTTGGACCCAAAGGATACGCGGAGCCCAGAAACCTTAAAAGCAGCGTCTTATGGAAGTGTCATACGCAATGCCCTCCGGACGGAGTTTCCCGAAGTTAAATCTCGCATAGAGCTGCGCCGGCTGTTTGGATTGATTAGTAAAGGAGCGGTGCAGGAGCTTCGTAATGCCGTTCTTGCCAATCCTAAATTAATTGGCACAACGCGCGCTTTTGAGCTAACCGCAAGTGACGACGTGGATATGTTTATTAAAGGCTATATATCGCGCGATGTCGTTGAACAGGATCGCCGTATAAAAAATAATGAAATTGTCTGGATCGATAGACTTCAAAATCAAAATGCTATTCAGACACGGTTCAATACCCGGTTTTTCACAGGTGGTGATAGCCGGGAGCCAGAAGTTGCTGGTATTCTTGGGGCGATGGTCGGATCGCTTTATACCTTGTTTATAACATTTATCATTTCATTTCCAATTGGCGTCATGTCGGCAATTTACCTGGAAGAATTTGCACCTAAGAATAAATTAACTGACGTTATTGAAGTCAATATTAACAATCTGGCGGCAGTACCCTCAATTGTGTTTGGGCTATTGGGTGTGGCCTTGTTTTTGAATGTTGCTCATCTGCCAAGATCTGCACCGCTGGTAGGCGGTTTGACACTCGCCTTGATGACACTGCCCACAATAATCATTGCAGCCCGTGCATCAATTAGGGCGGTTCCCGGCAGTATTCGAAATGCGGCCCTTGGGTTGGGAGCTTCCAAACAACAAGCAGTTTTTCATCATGTGTTGCCGTTATCTTTGCCGGGGATCCTAACAGGCACAATTATTGGCCTGTCGCAGGCTCTTGGGGAAACCGCACCATTGTTAATGATTGGAATGGTTGCGTTTATTGTCGACATCCCCGGAGGGGTCACTGATCCAGCGACAGTGTTGCCTGTCCAAATCTTCCTTTGGGCAGATAGTCCAGAGAGAGCATTCGTTGAAAAAACATCTGGTGCAATCATGGTTTTACTGAGTTTCCTTGTGTTTATGAATGCGGCTGCAGTGCTGCTTCGGAAAAAATTTGAACAGCGTTGGTAGAAGGAATAAATAAAATGGAACCCATAATATCTGCCAAAAACGTAAGTGTTTATTACGGAAAAAAACAAGCCCTCAAGGGTGTGAATTTGGATATTCCCGAAAATCAAATTACCGCCCTCATTGGTCCGTCAGGGTGTGGGAAATCTACTTTTTTACGTTGCTTGAACCGCATGAATGATACGATTGAAGGTTGCCGTGTAGAAGGTGATATCATCGTTGATGGAAAAGATATCTATGACCCACAAATAGATGAAGTTTATCTTCGGGCACGTGTTGGGATGGTATTTCAAAAGCCAAACCCTTTTCCCAAATCAATATATGATAACGTTGCTTATGCGCCGCGAATTCATGGCCTTGCGAGAAATAAAGACGAACTGGATAATATGGTTTTAGCCAGCCTGGAAAAAGCAGGACTATTGGCCGAAGTGCAGGATCGCTTGCATGAAATCGGAACGAGCCTTTCAGGCGGCCAGCAGCAAAGACTATGTATTGCGCGCGCGCTTGCGGCACAACCTGACATCATTTTAATGGACGAACCTTGTTCGGCTCTTGATCCCATTGCAACAGCAAAGGTAGAGGAGTTAATCGAAGAACTTCGAGCCAGTTATACAATTATTATTGTTACCCATTCAATGCAGCAAGCCGCGCGGATTTCACAACAGACTGCGTTTTTCCATCTGGGCGAAATTGTAGAAGTCGGGAAAACCGAACAGGTCTTCACAAGTCCTCAAGACTCGCGAACCCAAGGGTATATAACAGGTCGTTTTGGATAATATAGTTGCTGGAAAGAGGATGTAAAAAATGGGAAAAACTGGACATATTGTGAGCTCGTTTGATAATGATCTTCTGGAGATCCGAAACGCAATCATTAAGATGGGAGGATTGGCAGAAGTCCAATTAAAATCGGCTACGCAGGCTCTTGTCGACCGGAATACGGAATTGGCACGGCAAACCATCGAAGCAGATATGGAAGTGGATGAGCTTGAAAAAACTATCGATACTATGGCCGTTCGACTGCTGGCCCTTAGGCACCCTGTCGCCGATGATCTAAGGCTGGTGATTTCTGCGTTGAAAATAGTCTCATTATTGGAGCGTGTTGCAGATTACGCTGCCAACCTGGCAAAGCGAGTTGTCGCCCTCAATAACGCGGCAAACCTTCCTATGGTTGGAACCATTCCCCGCATGAGCGAACTTGTTTGTCATATGATTGGTGATACTCTAACCGCCTATTCCCAAAATGATGACTATTTGGCACTGGAGGTATGGCGTAGGGATCACGCTGTTGATCAGCTTTATAACAGTGTGTTTCGAGAACTATTGACCTATATGATGGAAGATCCTCGAAGTATAACAAGCTGTACACATCTGATGTTTATAGCGAAGAATATTGAGCGTATCGGGGATCACATGACAAATATTTCTGAAATTATTATTTATCAAGTGACGGGGCTAGCACCCATAGAGCCGCGACCAAAGGGCGACGAGACAAGTACAATCATGATAGAAAACGAAATAATTAAATCTGAGTATGCTGAAGGTGAGTAATGAGAATACTAATCGTAGAGGACGAACCATCAATGGTGGAGCTACTTCGTTATAATCTCCAAAGCGAGGGATTTGAAGTGAGCGCTGCGTTGGACGGCGAGGAAGCGATGTTGAGTATTGAAGAGCAAGCGCCGGATATGGTGCTGCTTGATTGGATGATACCCAAGATATCAGGTATTGAAATTTGCCGACGTCTGCGCAGAGGACCAGAGTTCAAGAATTTACCGATCATCATGATTACCGCTCGCGGTGAAGAAAATGATCGAATTAGAGGTTTGGACGTGGGCGCAGATGATTATGTGTCGAAGCCGTTTTCT
>CAJXWA010000004.1 GCA_913062525.1 uncultured Alphaproteobacteria bacterium
GCCTGCGGAACGTCCTATTATGCTGGAATGGTTGCTAAATACTGGTTTGAAAAACTGGCAAAGCTCCCTGTTGAAGTGGATATTGCCTCTGAATTTAGATATCGGAGTATGCCGTTACCCAAAGGCGGTTTAGCGCTCTTCATCTCTCAATCAGGAGAGACTGCAGATACACTGGCCGCCCTTAGATACGCAAAAGAGCAGGGGCAGCATATTGCATCCATCATCAATGCAGAAGAAAGCTCCATGGGCCGGGAAAGTGATTTTGTGTTCCAAACCCAAGCCGGACCAGAAATCGGTGTGGCGTCTACCAAAGCCTTTACCTGTCAATTGGTTACGCTGGCCTGTATCGCAATTCACGCTGGCAAGCAGCGGGGAACATTAACAGCGGAAGAAGAAGCAGAATACAGCCGAGCACTGACAGAGGTTCCCGCGCGAGCCGCTGAAATCCTGGCCAATGACGAGAGTATCAAAGAGCTCGCCAAAAAAATATTTGAAGCCCGAGATATTCTTTATATTGGTCGTGGTCCTGGCTACCCGATTGCCATGGAGGGGGCTCTAAAATTGAAAGAGCTGTCCTACATTCATGCCGAAGGCTACGCAGCAGGAGAGCTAAAACACGGACCAATCGCGCTTATTGATGATGCTGTGCCAGTAATTGTCATTGCACCAACGGATCATTTTTTCGAAAAAACTGCGTCAAACATGCAAGAAGTTATGGCGCGGAACGCCCAAGTGATTTTCATGTCCGACAGCGAAGGCATGCAAAAATTGGGTGATAAGGCGTTGGGGTCAATCGAAATTCCAACAGTAAACCCGTTCGTTGCACCGATTTTATACGCCATACCTGTACAAATCCTCGCCTATCATGTGGCAGTATTAAAAGGCACGGACGTTGATCAGCCAAGAAATCTCGCCAAATCAGTTACAGTGGAGTAGTTTCAACTAGGGCTTTGAATTCAGATCGATGTATTTATGACAATAAAACAAAGTAGTTGGTTCTTTATTTGCTGGATCTTGCTGAGCGCCCTCATTGTTGCGTTGCTCACCCTTACTGAATTTTCCAAGCAAAAAGCAGAACTCATTGGCAAGGCGACTTCATTGCATCGGTTGGTGTCCCAGCGGGCGGATCAGCATGATGCCCATTTAACCGGTCTGTCTGCGTTAGCGTCTGCAAATGAAAAACCACTCACAGGGATGATGTTGAACTTGTCCGAAATGATACGGAAGTATTATTCCCGCATATCGCACATCGATTTGATTAAGTTGGACAAAACAAAACCCATTTCAATTTTCTCCACCCGCGCTACCCGCCAAGATAAAAAGCAGATCAATTTAATTCGGGACGCGGCATATGCGTCAACGGGACGCTTACAAATTATTCCATTACTGGATGGATATTCTCTTGTAAAACGGTCGCCAAATTCTAATAAAGTCCGGTATGGACTGGCGTTGTTTATTGACGGTCAGAAGCTTTTGGAAAATGACCTAGGATTTGGATCGCAAACGCAGCTGATCCTGAAAACACAACTTGGTGGCCTGATCTACGAAACACAAGCGCTTGATAAACAGGGCCTGTTAAGCCAAACGGTCCGATATAAAAGTACGTTGGGTAGTAGAAGTCAGCCTCTTTCCCTGGAAATTATACAGACTATTTCCGCGACAGATTACATTCGTTGGCAATTTATTTTGCCGTTCATTATTTTATCTGCTGTTGGTATGGTTTTAACCAGATCATACTTTGATCAAAAGCAAAAAATCCGATTGGCGGAACACCGCGCATTACTAGGTGAACATGAAGCGCGTATTGCGCAAGCCTCTCGTATCAATGGTTTGGGAGAAATGGCATCTGGGCTCGCCCACGAGATCACACAACCTCTCACAGCTATCCTAAGCCAAAGCCAAGCCGGCGCGCATTTAGTGGGCGGAAATGCAGAGGAAACGGAGACCCTAAAACAAGTTCTGAAGAGTATCTCAAAGCAGGCAAAACGGGGCGGAGACATTATTCAAAGGCTCAGATCTTGGACGACTCATTCTCAAGAAACCATTGAAATATTTGATTTAAATTCTGTTGCTAAAGGTATTCGGGATTTGATGAAGGCAGATTTAATAGATAGAGAAATTGTTATTGAAACGGCGCTATATTCGGGTAATTTGAAAATCGAAGCTGATCATGTGGCCATTGAACAAGTTGTCTTTAACCTGGCACGTAACGGTGTCGATGCTATGGAGGGTAAACCCTCTGGTCATCTCGTTCTCTCCACGGACAAAACGGATACTCATGCAATAATTTCTGTGTGTGATAATGGCTCTGGGATCTCTGAGAAGGATTTTACGCAGCTTTACGATCCATTTTTTACCACGAAGGAAAATGGCATGGGACTTGGGCTCTCTTTATGTGAAAATATTGTAAATCGGTACAATGGACATATAGAAATTAAAAATAATCCCTCGGGCGGTGTCACATCTGTCGTAAGCCTACCCCTACTTGAAAATGAGCAGGGCTTATGAGCATTAAAGTCTATTTAGTCGACGATGATGAAGCCGTTCGAGCGGGGTTATGTCTGCTCCTGAAAACCATGAGTTACGATGTCGTGACTTATGCAGATCCAACGATATTTTTAAGTGATGTGCGAAACTTGTCACCCGGTTGCATCATCATGGATATTCGAATGCCAATGATTTCTGGTCTAAAAGTTCAAGAGAAATTGGTTGAGGCCGACTGTTCCTACCCAGTTATTGTAATCAGTGGGCACGGGGATATTAATGCCTGCCGGAAAGCTTTTAAAAATGGTGCCATTGATTTCATCAGCAAGCCGGTTGATGAGCAAGACTTGATCGATGCAATTCAAAAGGGCGAGGAAGTTCTTCGAAACATAACCCTAAAAGAAGACGAGATAAGTGAAGCCAAAACACTTGTTGCAAAACTCACTCCCCGAGAGATAGAAGTGCTTGAAATGATATCGAGAGGGTGGGCGACAAAAGAAATTGCGGCCGCACTTACAGTATCGCCCCGCACTGTGGAAAGTCACCGGTCCCATATTTCTGAGAAAATTGGAACAACATCAGTTGCAGAGATGGCGCGGATCGCTATTGAAGCAGAGCTTTAGTATCCGTAGGACTACGGATAGGACCTCGTTGCCCTACGAATTCCGGAACTCTTCCTAACATCATACCTTAATTCCAGAACACACACTTTGGAGTTAAAATTATGAAAAACATTCGATCTACATTTTTAACAGTCGGTTTTGCAGCGTTTGGTTTAACATTGGCAACATCTGCTATGGCAGCGGAATTGCCAACAGCACCTTACCTTCCTCTTGAAATGGCGCAAAAAGCGGCTAATGCCGCCATGCAACAATGTAAAGCGGATGGTTATAACGTCAGTGTCGCAATTGTCGCGCGTTCCGGCAGCACCAAAGTATTGATTAAAGCAGATGGTTCTGGCCCACACACTGAAGGAAGTGCAACAGGTAAGGCTTTCACATCTGCCAGCATGGGCCGCGCAACTTTAGGTTTGACGGGCTTTTTAAAAGATCATCGCGAACTTGACGGTTTGAGAGATATGGATGACCGTCTGGTAATCCTTGGCGGCGGCTTGCCTATCAAAATCAACGGTGCCCTTGTTGGAGGTATCGGTGTTGGCGGCGCACCGGGCGGTGATAAAGATGAGAAATGTGCAAAAGTTGGTTTGGCTGCAATCGGCGCTGAATAACCAACATCCAAGTTGAGGGTTTGAGTTTTGTTAATGGAAAATAGGTATGAATAAAATCATTTCACTTTGCGCCATATTGTTTTGGTGCCTTTCAATTTCCAGTGTCAGTAAAGCTCAAACCCCGCCATCGGCAGATGAAAGGGCGCAGTATTCAGCTTTTCATAAAGCCGTCCTTGATGGTGACTTATCGAAGGTAAGACAGCTCGTAGCGGATGGTGCAGATATTGAAGAACGTGACGATAGTGGCCGTACCGCCCTCCATATTGCGACTTTCTATTCTCATAAAAAAATGTTCAGCTTCCTAGTTAAAGCGGGTAGTGACGTAAACGCTTTTGAAGATGACCAGTATGACGTGGTTACCATTGCCGCAGTCGCTAATGATGTTGAAATGCTCCAGCTAACTTTGGCGTCCGGCTGCAATCCTAAAAACACAACGAGCCTGTATAAAGGAACTGCGCTAATCGCGTCTGCCCATCTTGGTCATACCGAAGTCGTCGATGTGCTTTTAAAGGCGAATTCTAACGTGGATCATGTGAACAATTTGGGATGGACGGCATTATTAGAAGCTGTCATTTTGGGCGATGGCAGCCCAAAATATGTTAAAGTTGTGAAATCATTGTTAGCGTTTAAAGCAGATAAAAATATTGCCGACAATCAAGGGGTAACGCCGCTTGAACACGCCCGGCAACGCGGCTACGAAGAGATCATTGAATTGTTGGAAAAGTAAAAACAAAGACTGTTTGAAACGCCTTATAGCAGACACCGGAGTTTCAAGATTGTTCTACGGAAGTTTGCCTCGATAGCATCTCTTGCTATATGCCTGCCATTTTGAACGTTATGCCGTCCAGCGGACCAGACGTCACTTATGAGTTGATCGTTTGATGCAAATACCCAGGCGTCGATTAAGGTATCCCCATTAAGGCCGCAAAGATCTATCGATGACGTATCAAGGGCGATTATGTCTGCCCATGCACCAACTTCTATTGAGCCACTTTTACGGCCGCTTGCAGCAGCGCCGCCTTGGCAAATGGCGTCGAATAATACTCTGCCATTTGATTTTTCAGGCGAACATAATATGGCGCGTCCCTTTAGGGAGAGACGTTGAGAATATTCAAGGGCCCGGATTTCATGGACAAGACTAATTGACACGTTGGAGTCAGTGCCAACGCCCATAAGGCCGCCGTGATCCCTGTAGGAACGAGCGTCAAAAATACCATCGCCTAGGTTTGCTTCTGTAACGGGGCAGAGGCCGGCAACAGCACCGGATAACGCCATATCTAGCATTTCGGAATCTGTTAAATGTGTTGCATGTACGAGGCACCAGTTTTCTGCCACCTCAAAATTTCCCAACAACCATTCCACCGGGCGTTTGCCATATGCAGCATTGATCTCCGAAATTTCTGCGAGTTGTTCGGCTATATGGATGTGAATAGGACCATTTTCATATGTTTGTGTAAGTGCCTGTAAATCAGATTTTGAAACAGCCCGGAGTGAGTGAGGCGCGATCCCCATGTGATTATCTTGGTGTTTGTTTTGGATGTTGCGGGCGGTGCCGTCCCACAATTTTGAGTATTGATCTAAGTTATTTTTAAACCGAAGCTGTCCTCCTTGAAGCTCCCGTCCATCGACACCGCCTTGCGCGTAATAAACAGGGAGCAATGTCAATCCAACGCCCGATGTCTCACTCGCAGTGATAACCCGGTCGCTGGTCTCTGACGGTGCATCATATGGGGTTCCATCGGCTTGATGATGAACATAATGAAACTCTACCACGCTTGCGTAACCGGCTTCTAACATTTCCATTTGAGCGAATGCAGTGATTGCTTCTAAATCCGTGGGTGTCAAATGTTCAAGAAATGAATACATCAGGGTTCGCCAGGTCCAAAAACTATCCTGCCCTGATGCCCCGCGTGTTTCCGTAAGACCAGCTAAAGCCCGTTGGAACCCATGGCTGTGGAGGTTTGCAGGTGCGGGGAGGAGGGATTTTTCTGTCAAGATGACATCATCATCTAAAGGTATATGGTTTGGATCCACGCGTCTAATTTGTCCCGTGGTATTTATCTCAATACGCACATTTTGGGCCCAACCCGTTGGAAGAAGAGCATTTTCAGCGAACAAATTGGTCATAGGGTTCCATTTTTCATTGACTTATTATGTCTATACATAATAATCGCAAAATGGGTAAAATCAACCAGCCATCACAATAATCTAAAATTAGGAACATACACGTGTCCCCTGTTATTATAGAAGAGGGATCATCCCCGCTAATTCTCGCATTCCCTCATGGTGGAACAAATGTTCCTCCTGATATTTTTGAAAATTTGACTGAAAATGGTCGAAAGCTTGCTGATACCGATTGGCATATCCACCGGCTTTATGATGGATTGCTTGAAAATGTAACAACTGTGCAGGCCACCTTTCATCGGTATGTGGTTGATGCCAATAGGGATCCTGCAGGAGTAAGTTTGTATCCGGGGCAAAATACAACAGGTCTTTGCCCAGAAACTGATTTTGACGGGCGACCGTTATGGAAAGCCGGATATAAACTGGACAAGGGAGAAATAGAGCGTCGTAGGGAATGCTTCCACAGCCCTTATCATGCCGCTCTTGCTCATCAAATCCAACGTGTAAAAAAACAACATGGCATAGCGGTTTTATATGATTGCCACTCCATCAGATCAAAAATTCCATATTTGTTTGAAGATACATTGCCGGATTTCAATATAGGCACCAATGGCGGTACATCATGTAATTCCAAATTTGAACGAAGTGTCGTCGATGCCTGCAGCGCCGCGACAAAGTATAGCTCTGTTCTAAATGGGCGATTTAAAGGGGGCTGGACCACCCGACATTATTCAAATCCGACAGAAAATATTCATGCCATTCAAATGGAGCTGGCTTTATCAACTTATGCCTCAGAAGAGCAACCTTGGACATATAATAGTGAAGGGGCCGAAAAAATCAGGAATGATCTGAGAAATATTCTTAAGAGACTAGAAACGTTGTCTTTAACGATCAGAAACTAGAAAGACGTTACAAATACTTATCGACGATTTGTTGTATTGTGCCATTTTTTTTAAGCTTTAGAAGAGACGATCTTAGTTTTTGAATTATCTCATCTGATGGTCTTTCTTTATTGCAGGCAAGAACAATGTCCAATCCAACAATAATTAACGGTTTTCCGAAAGTGGTAGCTGGAGAATAACCGAGATTTTTTGCATCAAAGTAAAAGCCATCAATATTTCCTGCAACAGCATTCAATCGTCCATGAACAAGCATGCGGACGCTCTCTACATAATCAGTTGTTACTATTTTGGTTAGGCTGTCATCAGTTTCAAATTTTTTGTCAAAACTAACTCCTAGTGGCACTCCAATTTTCAAAGAACTAAGATTTTCATAGGAGTCTATTGTTTCGTTGGCCGTTGGCAGTATACCCAAACGAATTTGTTTTCCAATAGGTTCGATAATTCTAAATAATGTCTTAGCTAGTGGAGAGTTTGCGATAAGAGTACAGTCGTGAATATCGGATTTAAATTCCTTTATTAAGCGCTTGAGTGGAACAAGTTTCACATCTGCGGTTTGATCTGCATCCTCCAAAATAGCAACAAAGATTTCATATAAATACCCCTGCGGTGCTCCTTTATTATCGAAGAAACTGTATGGGGTTAATTTAAGGATTGGAAACGAAAGAGGCCTTGTCTCGGTTGCTGCCGCAGCGCTGAGACTGATTGCTAGCGTAATAGTTAGGCTAGCAATCCGTAAAAATCCAGTAATCATCATTTTATTGAAAATATCCATCATTGGATCCTTCAGGGTTTGTGATTTGGGTTCTGCGATTTTAGGCCGTGCGTCTTATTAATGCAGTTAGGAAACCTGCGCCCATAAGGCAACTTCCGCTTATGCGGCTAACCAAATTTTGTGTCTTCTGTGACTTGATATGCGCCCGCATTTTATTTGCAAGCATCGCCCACAAGATCACATTGATAATGGCGAGCGTTAGGAACGTCGCTTCCAAAATTGCAAACTGTAAAAACACTGGCTGTGATACATCTACAAACTGGGGGACAAAGGCCACAAAGAATATAATTCCCTTAGGGTTCAACGCTGTTACTGTGAACGCTTTCAGAAACATTTTTTTGTTTTCTGAAGTGTCTGTAACTTCTTTAGCATCAGCAAAAGTCGGCGGTTTTCGCCACATCTGAAAACCTAACCAGAACAAATAGGCTGCACCTACCAACTTTAGCACTGTGAATAATTCCGCTGATGCAGCTAGAACAGCGCCAGCACCTAATAACGAAAGCGTAGTTGCAACAAAATCACCAAGAGCGACGCCTGGGACTGTTGCCCATGCCGTCTGTTTACCTTTACCCAAAGCATAACCCACAACAAGCATAACAGTCGGACCAGGCAGAGCGACAAGGGCAATAGTTGCGATGGTAAATGATATCCAAAGATCAAAAGGCAAGACTAATTCTCCAATAAGCTAAATCAAGAAAGGATTAAAAGCAGTCATAGAAAAGGTTTGCAACATAAAAATTTCTCAGTCTTTAAAGTTTACCCAACACACAATTACGAGGTTCCGTTTTAAATTGATCTGTATCAATGCCATTGGGAACAGTACAATCAATAATACTAGACGTATTCTAGGTTAGAGGAGGTATTTCATGTTTGAGGCTCCATCTTTAATGAAACGCGTTGCAATAGGTAAGGGGATTGGTCTGATTATCGGGCTCATCGGTGTTGCCGTCCTCTATTATTTCGCGCCTTCCACCAGTGTCCTTTTTTACTGGGGCGTCGTTCTTTGGTATACGACACTTGGTGCAATTGTTGGTATTTTTGGCGTATTTACTGAACATCCAATTCTTAAATTCCCAATGCCTTGGTGGCTACGCGCGTCTATAATCGGGGGGTGGATGAACTTTGTTCTGACATTCTTTGCCTATGACAGTTTTCAAGTTCTTATGCTTGAAATTTTGGGAGATATTGGCATGTCCATCTCTCCGTTTTGGTTCACATTAGAGGGAGCGATTGCTGGGCTTATCATTGGTTGCGTTGCTACACGCTATGGTGGGCAGGGCGAAAATTTGCCTATAAGTGCGGAGTGATTATTGAATTGGAAAATTATTTTGGAACGGCACAAAGAACACCAATAAAATGAGTGATTTCTCCGTCTGAATTTTTTAACGGACAGTCGACAGATTCAAATTTCATGATATTTTTTTCAAAAAAACTTAATTCTCCGGTGCAGTAACAGCAAGTATCTTCACCGATGACGGTGTCTAGGTATGTAGCAAGTTTTTGATCTTCTATTTGTTCGCTTTTGGCTGATATGTTTGTCATGCGATGGGTTTGGCCGATTAAGTAGCCGGCTCTTTGACCGCATAAGCGATAGAGGTATCTGCCAGGAGCTATAACTTCTATTAAATATATATGGCTCGCCAGCTTTGGAAGCTTGGTTATGTCAAAGTCTTTACGGCTAGGGGTTTTTGGAGCATACGATTGCCACCACCCGAAAAGAGATCTTGTAGGGCTACAAGTAAGTTGAGAAATATTCTCTAATCTATTGCGTTTTATAAGCCGGAAATTATCCGTACGGTCAGAAGCATCATCTGTGTTCAAAATCATTATGCCTCCTTGAAAAATACGCTATGGAGGCATTATAGACCCTATGTAATTAACTCTCTGTTACATTTTGCAAATGACCTTTGATACTTTGTACTTCTATAAACAGGCGTTTAATCGCTGGATGTTTATCTTTTATCTGCCTTTCTAGTCGGGACACGGTTTGTTCAATTTTTTCGGCAGGTAATCCGTCAATAAAGTCGACGCTGATGTTTAGTAAAATATCCTCTGGCCCTAAATGCATAGTCAAAAGCTCATTCAAGGCAAGGATGTCAGCCTCTGAGTTGATGATATCTTCAATATCTTGCCGTGTTTCCTTTGAGGCCGCTTCCCCAATAAGCAACCCCTTACATTCGATGGAAAGTATGACTGCCACCATTGCCAAAATAACACCGATAATGATAGAGGCTACGCCGTCAAGTTCTGGAATATCCAAGGCTTGCGATAAATAAATACCAGCAATAGCCACGACCAAACCCAAGAGTGCCGCAGTATCTTCTAACAGGACGGTAAATATGGTTGGATCTTTACTATGCTTGATAGCCTTCCAGAGAGACTGGTCGCCAATGGTTTTTTTAAATTCACGGTAGGCGACGGACCAAGCCCAGCCTTCGAAAATAATGCCTAACCCCAAAATTACATAGTTCCAAAGGGGATTGGTCATGGGGTTAGGTGCTTTTAGCGCATGTATTCCTTCATAGATGGAGATGCCGGCACCGAGGGCGAAAATTAAAACAGCAACCATGAATGACCAGAAATATATTTCCATGCCATAGCCAAAAGGATGATCTTTGTCTGGACCCTTCTGTGAGCGACTAAGCCCCAAAAGCATCAATCCTTGATTTCCTGTATCAACAAGGGAGTGAACGCCCTCGCTTAACATGGCGGAACTGCCGGTTAGGGACGCTGCTGTAAATTTTGACACTGCGATCAATGCATTACCTGCAAGTGCCGCGTAAATTACTTTTTTTGATCCACTTGCCACTAGAATGCCTGCCTACGGTAATTTTATTACAAAGGGACGTTATTCTGAAGCGTGAAATTTTGCAATTATTTTGCAATTTATTTTAAAGTTATGTGATCCCCATTAAGTATATTAATGCAACACAGTTTTTCTGGGCAGATCGTCATTGCGAAGCGCATTTTTCTGCCCTAAACTCTTGCCGATATTTAACGAAGATGGCGAGGAGCCGCGTTCATGCAAAACGAGTTGAAAAATACAATTGATCTAAAAGACCCTAGCTTATTTCGCGAGCAAGGTTTGATTGACGGTACTTGGTGTGACGCAGATAGCGGCAAAACAATCGAGGTTACCAACCCTGCAACTGGCGAGGTTATCGGAACTGTGCCTGAAATGGGCGAGAGTGAAACTCGCCGCGCCATCACTGCCGCTAAGGCGGCAATGCCTGCATGGGCGGGAAAAACGGCGAAAGAGCGTGCGACAATATTAAGAAAATGGCACGATCTTATGTTGGAAAATACAGATGACCTTGCGCGCCTTATGACCATAGAAATGGGAAAGCCACTTGCGGAGGCAAAAGGCGAAGTGGCCTATGCCGCATCTTTCATTGAATGGTTCGCAGAAGAAGGTAAGCGTATTTACGGCGATACAATTCCTGAACATCAAAGCGATAAACGCATTATTGTTTTGAAGCAGCCTATTGGCGTAACTGTTGCGATCACACCTTGGAATTTCCCTATTGCAATGATTACACGTAAAGCGGCACCGGCACTCGCTGCGGGCTGTCCGATGGTTATTAAACCCGCCGAAATGACACCATATTCGGCCTTTGCAATGGCTGTGCTTGCTGAGCGGGCAGGGATCCCTAAAGGTATTTTGAGTGTTGTAACAGGTGTCCCGCAAACCATTGGTGGCGAGATGACAAGCAACACTGATGTGGCAAAACTGACTTTCACAGGATCAACTGCAACCGGCAAACTCCTTATGGAACAATGCGCGAGGACAGTAAAAAGAACCTCGATGGAACTTGGTGGAAATGCTCCTTTTATTGTTTTTGATGATGCTGACATGGATGATGCTGTGGAGGCCGCCCTTGCGTCCAAATATAGAAATGCCGGACAAACATGCGTCTGTGCGAACAGGCTCTATATTCAAGAGGGCGTGTATGACGAGTTTGCAAGTCGGCTTGCGGCAAAAGTGATGGAAATGAAAGTGGGTAACGGCTTGGATGCAGGGGTTACTCAAGGTCCCCTTATTAACGAAGCAGCGGTTCGAAAAGTTGAAGACCATATTGCAGATGCTGTATCTAAAGGTGCAAAGGTTCTCGTTGGTGGCGATCGTCACGATATGGGAGAGACTTTCTTTCAGCCGACAATTTTGACTGGTGTAACGTCTGATATGCGTGTTGCCAGAGAAGAAACATTTGGCCCGATGGCGCCATTGTTTAAATTTAAAGATGAAGAAGAAGTCATCGCCCTTGCAAATGACACTGAATTTGGACTTGCCGCTTATGTTTGTGCTCGCGATATTGGCCGGGTTTGGCGTGTAAGCGAAAAGTTGGAATACGGCATAGTTGGTATCAATACGGGCATTATTTCAACAGAAGTTGCGCCGTTCGGTGGGGTAAAGCAGTCCGGTATTGGCCGCGAGGGTTCAAAATACGGAATTGATGACTATCTTGAGATTAAATACATGTGTCTGGGTGGTCTGGACAAATAATCCAAAACTGGGGCGCTGGTTTTATTAAGGAACAATTTATTGACTTACGATTATGACCTCTTTGTTATCGGAGCCGGCTCCGGTGGTGTGCGGGCCTCACGGATTTCTTCATCTTTGGGAGCAAAAGTTGCTATCGCTGAGGAATTTCGCGTAGGTGGTACATGTGTTATTCGGGGCTGTGTTCCCAAGAAACTATTTGTATATGCAAGTCACTATGCAGAAGATATTGAGGATGCGAAGAATTATGGCTGGACAGTCGGGGAAGCGACCCACGATTGGAAAACGCTAATTCGCAACAAGGATACAGAAATTGACCGTTTAGATGCGATCTATCATACGATCTTGTCAAACAACAATGTTGAACTGTATCAAAGTCGCGCTGAAATCGTGGATAAACACACTGTTAAAGTGGGCGATAAAATTGTTACGGCTGAATATATCCTGATCGCAACAGGTGGCACTCCCGTAATGCCCGATGTCCCCGGTATCGAGCATGCAATTTCATCAAATGAGGCTTTCTATCTTGAAGAAATGCCAAAACGGGTTGTTGTTGTTGGCGGCGGTTATATTGCGGTGGAATTTGCGGGCATTTTCAATGGACTTGGCGCTGACGTTATTCAGTTATACCGCGGCGAGAAAATCCTTCGAGGGTTTGATCATCATGTTCAACAGATGGTCGCGCAGGAAATCGTGAAAAAAGGTGTCGACCTTAGAGTTCAGTCAAATCCAGCAAAAATTGAAAAAACAACTACGGGCTTATTGATCACGTTAGAAGACGGCTCAACACTTGAAGCCGATGCTGTGATGTATGCGACGGGTCGCCGGGCAAATACAGATGGTCTTGGCCTTGAAAATGTTGGGGTTGAGTTGAAGCCAAATGGCGCCGTTGCCGTTGATCCATATTCAAAAACCACAGTTGATAACATTTACGCTGTTGGTGATGTGACGGACCGGGTTGCCTTAACTCCAGTTGCAATTCATGAAGGCATGGCGTTTGCCGAAACCGTTTTTGCGAAGAAACCACGGGCGTTTGTTCACAGCAATATCCCATCAGCCGTTTTCTCGCAGCCGCCAGTTGGATCTGTTGGGCTAACGGAGGCGGAAGCCCGCCAAGAGTATGGTGACGTTGATATTTACAAATCAGAATTTCGACCCATGAAACAAACTCTGACTTTGGGGAGCGAACGGGCCATGGTCAAATTGATCGTTGAACCAAAGTCTGGCCGCGTACTAGGCGTCCATATTGTGGGTGCCGATGCTGGTGAGATTATTCAAGGAATTGGTATCGCCGTAACTTGCGGGGCAACCAAAGAACAATTTGATGCGACTGTTGGTGTTCATCCAACTTTGGCTGAAGAAATTGTGACCATGCGGGAAAAATACACCGGCGAATAAGTGAAAAATGGCGATTTTTGCTCTATTACACATATGGTTACTGTGAAAATCGCCCTTTTATGTGAAAAGTCATGGCTTTAAGATTGCGTTGCAGCAAAAAGCCTGTAGATTCTATGGCAATCTATATAACGTTGAGAAAAACGACCTAGGAAAGATAAGATAATGTCAAATCAATGGACGCCTGATAGTTGGAAAAGTAAACCTGTTCGCCAGGTTCCAACCTATACAGACGAAGCCGCAGTGAAATCCGTTGAAGATGAATTAGGTATCTTTCCGCCACTTGTTTTTGCAGGTGAAGCGCGCCTTCTCAAAAAGAAACTTGCTGATGTTGCAGAAGGACGTGGTTTTCTTCTTCAAGGCGGCGACTGCGCTGAAAGTTTTGCTGAATTCCACCCAAATAACATCCGCGATACATTTAAAGTATTGCTTCAGATGGCTGTTGTCCTGACGTATGGCGGAAATCGTCCTGTGGTAAAAGTGGGTCGTTTGGCGGGGCAATTCGCCAAGCCACGGTCTGCGGATATGGAAACAATTGACGGCGTGGAACTGCCAAGTTACCGCGGTGATATTATCAATGGTTTTGATTTCACTGAAGAATCCCGGGTTCCAGATCCAAAACGCATGTTGAAGGCTTACTCCCAAGCAGCATCGACACTTAACCTTCTGCGGGCATTCGCTCAAGGTGGCTACGCTGATTTACACCAAGTCCAACAATGGAACATGGGTTTTGTCGCTAGCCGCCCGCAAGGTGAGCGGTACAAAGAAATGGCCGTGCGCATTCAAGATGCGTTGGCATTTATGGAATCTTGCGGTGTCACTGCCGAAAATACGCCTCAAATGGGGAAAACTGACTTTTTTACCTCACACGAAGCTCTTTTACTTCGTTACGAGCAAGCGCTAACCCGCGTGGACAGCACATCCGGCGAGTATTACGACACATCTGCACATATGCTGTGGATTGGTGATCGCACTCGGAACCCAGATGAAGCCCATGTTGAGTTCTTGCGCGGTGTTGCCAACCCAATTGGTGTTAAAGCGGGGCCAAGTCAGGATCCGGATACACTGCTTCGCTTGATTGATACGCTCAATCCGACCAACGAAGCTGGCCGAATGACTGTAATCTGTCGTTTTGGCGCCGGTGAGGTTGATAAACATCTTCCTGCACTTATCCGCAGAATTGAAAGTGAAGGACGTAAAGTTGTTTGGTCTTGCGATCCGATGCATGGCAATACGATTAAATCGTCAACTGGCTATAAAACACGTCCGTTCGACAGAATTTTGAGTGAAGTGCGTGAATTCTTTGATGTTCATGCTGCCGAAGGTACTTATGCAGGTGGTGTTCATTTTGAAATGACCGGTCAAGACGTAACTGAGTGTCTTGGTGGTGCGTTTGAAGTTACCGAAGAACGTTTGAGTGATCGCTACCATACTGCCTGTGACCCTCGCTTGAATGCTAACCAAGCTCTTGAACTTGCATTCCTGATTGCTGAAATGCTTAAAAATGAAAGAGGAAGTGAGAAGATCGCTGCTGCGGCTTCTTAATCCACTGGAAGAATGACCCATCAAAACGTAAAAAACGGAATTTCAGCTATAGACCAGTCTATAGCTGAGCATACCGATCAGTATTTTAACAGAACCAAACATGTGGTTGGTAAGTTTGGCGATAAAACAGTTACTTACGCTGTTTTTATGAGACGCCCGGTGATCTTTGCGCCGAAGCTGCTTCTGGACTGGTTGGACGGTATTAATCAGGTTCGCGGGAACAGCTTTAAAGTTGAGCCTTGTTTCGCTGAAGGTGATTGGGTTGGAGCCGGGGAGCCTTTGGTCTATATCACGGGTAGTTTCGTGGATTTGGTCGATCTGGAAACTCTATATCTTCAAAAATTGGGCCCGGCCTGCGTGGCTGCTAATAATGCCTATTTGATGTGTAGCCATATGCCTGGTTCTGGATTTCTTGCTATGGATGCGCGTCACTGCGCAGGCGCTGAAATGGCTGAAATGATGGCATACGCGGCTTCAGTTGGCGGAAAAGTTGCCCAAAAAGAACATGGTGCCACCGGGTTTATCGGCAATGCAAATGACAGCACGGCCCATTACTTTGGGAATACGCGCGGTCTGGGAACTATGCCCCATGCTCTAATCGGTTACGCAGGCAGTACGCTTCGTGCGGCTGAAATGTTTGTGGAAAGTTTCCCTGACACGCCACTTACTGTTCTCGTTGATTACTACGGGAGAGAAATTACAGATGCCCTTGCCGTGTGCCGCCGTTTCCCGCAATTAGTGGAAGAGGGCAAACTTTCCGTTCGCATGGACACGCATGGGGGACGTTTCATAGAAGATTTGGATCCCGCTCAGTCTTATGCTGTTTTGGAACGCCATATGCCAAAAGGTATTCGTCAGTATCGTTCCGAAGAAGAGCTTAAATGGCTGGTGGGCACAGGCGTTTCTGCCGCTGCGATTTATTATATGCGTGAAAAACTGGATGAAGCCGGGTTTAATAAGGCCCGTATTGTAGCCTCATCAGGGTTTTCTGCGGAAAAATGTCGTGTGATGGGAAGCATGAAAGCGCCGATTGATGTTATTGGGACGGGGTCATACCTGCCGACAAATTGGTCTGAAACCTACGCCACAGCGGATGTCATCTCATACGATAAAGTTCCAAGTGTTAAGCTTGGCCGAGAGTTTTTGCTCAAAAAATAAATTCAATTTTTTAATATAGTTTTCTCCTCACTGATTTGGCTTTTTGATCGTTTTTCCTACATTGATTGTGGAACGCACGCTCATGCCTATGGAGAAAAATCATGTCAGATCACGTTTACAAAAAAATCGAATTAGTCGGAAGTTCTACGAAATCTATCGAAGACGCGATCGAGAATGCTGTTCAAACAGCGGGTAATTCTGTTCGAAACCTTGATTGGTTTGAAGTGATCGACACGCGTGGGCATATCGTCGATGGCAAAGTTTCTCACTATCAGGTTGAGTTGAAAGTTGGTTTCCGCCTTGATGGTTGATCCAAAAAACTATTTCAAATAATTGTGCCCTGTCATCACAGTCCCCAATTTTCAATCGATTTCACTTTCTGGTTTTGGGGTCGATAGACCTTTGAAACATGGCCCGGTTTTTATATTAAATAATTAATAAATTAGTCACTAAATTATATGATTATTTAATTTGGCACATATTGTCCTTAGCGTATTTTACTGATTAGTAAGGAAGTAAAAATGAAAAAATTACTTATTGCAGTTTTAGCTACACTGTTACTCCCAGCCTTCGCAACTCTCTCTCTCGCAGATGAATATACAGCTGCCCTTGAAGAACTTGCCAACACCAAGATTAAAAGCTGGGCTAATTCTAGCGAAGTCGTCACAGCTGTTCTGGCGCAGAATGCAAAACATAGTTCTCTTGATCAATCTGCCATTGATGCCCTTGATAAAAAATGGCGCGCAGAAACGTCGGCACCAGCTAAACCAATGATAGATGAAGTCCTTGCTAATAGCTTGTCGGCTTATCTTAAGAACATCAAAGAAGAGTCTGCTGGCGTTTATACCGAAATATTTGTGATGGATAATAAGGGACTAAATGTTGGACAAAGCGATGTCACTTCAGATTATTGGCAAGGCGATGAAGGTAAATTTAAAAAATCCTTTGGTGCTGGACCTAATGGCCGTCTGATAGACGAAGTTGAATTTGATGACTCCTCGCAAACTTACCAGTCTCAAGTGAGTGTCTCAATAGTTGATCCCGCCACTAACTCGGTAATTGGAGCTGTAACGATTGGCGTTAATGTTGAGTCTCTGGAGTAATCCAGGGACCGTTTTTCAATGTCGTTGTCTAAAAATATATAAGGTCTTGTTAAATGACTAATGAAGAAAATGCATTTGCACCTGCTAATGGCAGCCAAAAATCAACTTCTTTTAAAATGACAGTTAGCCGTAAAATTTTGGCTATCGTTTTGGCGACATTTGTTGTTGGCATGTCGCTGCTCGTTTATTTTGGTAATGAGAACCAGCGGCAAGATATGGAAAATTTAGCGATTTCCAACAATTTAACAATTACCCAGCTTATGGCCGTTCAAATGTCGGGTGGCTTACGATGGAAAAAAGCCGCCAAAATCACAGAAGTCTACAAAGATATGGCGGAACAGGAGGGAAGTGTTCTTGCCGATGTTATATCTTATGATGTTGAGGGAAAGGTAGTTACCCAATACCGGGCAAAAAATTTGGCTGAATCTAATCTTGCTGTAATTGTCGGTGAAAACACATCTCAATTGTCACAAGACAATGCGCTGTCAATTCAAACTAAAAAGCACCACATCATCGTCGCACCCGTTGTAACTGCGAAAAAGGTTTTCGTAGGCTATGTTGCCATAGCCTGGAGCATGGATAAGCTCAATAACCAACTGTCGGCAAATCTGTTTGATCAAACCATAATTGCTGTGACCATTCTTGTCGGTATTATGATTTTGTCAGGTTTTATTTTAAGCAAACTTATTGGTAAACCTTTAGCTCGGCTGACCGGTGAAATGAGTGCGCTTGCATCCGGTGATCATAGTGTTGACGTTGGCGAACTCACTAGAAGTGACGATGTTGGCGATATGTCTCGGGCTGTTCAGGTGTTTAAAGAAAATGCGGAACAAATGGACAAACTGCAATTGGAGCAGGAAAAACAATCTGCAGAAAAACTGAACCGAGAAGAGAAGAGAATAGCAGAAGAAGAGAAGCGGGAGCAAAACGAGGCTGCTCTCCAAAAAGAAACAGAAGATAAAGCGGCTAAACAAAGGATTATATTTGTAAAGCAATTGGCGGAAAAATTGGAAGAAAGTGTTGATGCAGTTGCACAGCAAATCTCCAATTCAGCGATTGATATGGAAAAACAAGCCAAAACAATGGTGAAAAGTGCTGAAGATACTGACGGGCTGTCCACAACCATTGCTTCCGCCTCAGAACAAGCAGCCCAAAATGTGAGCGGGGTGGCTTCGGCCGCAGAAGAATTATCTGCATCTTTGCAAGAAATTACGCGGCAAGTAAATGTCTCTAGCAAGCTCTCCGAAGAAACACTACATGAAACAGAACGTACTGATAAAGTTGTTGGTGAACTCGCGGTAACGGCAAGTGAAATTGGGAATGTGGTGAATTTGATTAATGATATCGCCTCTCAAACAAACTTGTTGGCACTCAATGCAACTATTGAAGCCGCACGGGCAGGAGAGGCCGGTAAAGGATTTGCTGTGGTGGCATCAGAGGTAAAAGGTCTTGCCTCACAGACCACGAAAGCCACAGAAGAGATCAGCAAGCAAATTGACAGTATGCAAACAGCGACATCTAACGCGGTGACAGCGGTTGAGGGAATTAAGTCTATGATCTCCCGAATTGATGAAACTGTTCAATCCATGTCAGTTGCCGTAGAGGAACAAAATACGGCAACGTTAGAAATCACTCAAAATATTCAGATGGCGTCTACACGGACTGAAGAAGTTTCAAAAAGTGTATCCGATGTCTCTTCAATGGCATCTGTATCTGGCACAGCAGCAGGCAATTTATTGTCGTCAGTCGATCTACTTTCTGATCATTCCACCCAATTGGAAAAAGAAGTCGAAACGGTGCTCGCCGATATTCGATCTATGGTTTGATTAATATCTAGACTTTTGGGAGAGGCGGCAGCGCAAGAAACGTAAAGCCGTCTCTCTTGATCTCTATCATTAAAACACCCCCCTTAAAAAATATTGCATATTTCACCGAAATAACGGCAACATGAAATCGCGGTTTACGGCCCTTTTCTATGGATCTTTTCACAGTTGGATTCAAAGAGGCGTTATCGTCAAATAAAGTGTCGTTTTCAGTATATCCGAAATCTCTAAAATTCATATTTTGCGGTCTGGTTTTTGACGAAATAATTTTATCAGGTGTTGCCATGAGAGAAGCCTTATTGGTTTGTTGGCCGCTACTGCTCGGCATTGGGTTATTGATGTTGGGCAATGGGCTACAGGGAAGTTTGCTGGGCGTACGTGCGACCATTGAAGGGTTCCCAACCGCGGTCACAGGTCTGATTATGTCGGGCTACTACATCGGCTTCTTGATTGGTTCTGTTGTAACGCCCAAAATTTTGGAAAACGTTGGGCATGTGCGCGTTTTCGCAGCGCTCGCTTCTCTTGCATCAACTGCGGCATTGGTTCACGCCCTAGTGCCAGATCCCTATACATGGGGAATTGTCCGAATTGTGACGGGTTTCTGTTTTGCAGGCCTTTATATTGTGAGCGAAAGCTGGCTAAACGACACAGCAACAAACGAGACGCGCGGCGGTATTCTATCTGTCTATATGATGGTAACATTTGGCGGCATCGCGGGCGGTCAGTTTTTGCTAACTGCGTTTGATCCCAGCGGGTTTGAGCTGTTTATCGTTGTCTCTGTTCTCGTTTCACTTGCCCTCATCCCGTCAGCATTGACAGCTTCACCAATGCCAAGCATGGAGCAGCCTGAAAAGCTTGAACTTAAAAAGCTCTACCGTATTTCACCGCTTGGTGTTGTTGGTATGGCTGTTGTTGGAACTATTCAGGGCGGGTTTTTCGCTATGGCGTCGGTTTACGGCGGAATGATAGGATTGTCACTGTTGGAGATTTCTGCCTTCATTGGTTTGTCAGTTGTTGGCGGCGCGATAATGCAATATCCCATTGGTTATCTTTCAGACAAGATGGATCGCCGGAGGGTCATCGTGATTGCGGCCGCCTTGGCGGGTGCGACTGCCTTATTGGTGTATCAAAGTGAAGGGATGGAGAATAAACTTTGGTTCATGGCCTCAGCCACATTCTTTGGTGGTTTCTGTATGCCGCTGTATTCCTTGTTTATTGCCCACACCAACGACTACCTAAAACCAGGGCAAATGGTGGCTGCAAGTAGTGGATTGATTCTTGTAAACGGCGTTGGTGCTATTTTGGGGCCAATTCTTGTATCTGTTTCCATGTCGTTGTTTGGGGTTGCTGCCTTTTTCCTCTGTATGGCTACGGCTTGCATTGGTCTCGCCGCATATACATTGCTTCGAATGACTATTCGTCAAGCCATTCCAGTGGAAGAGCAAGTCGACTTTGTTGCTATGCCTGTTCGGTCTGGTTATGTGGCGGTAAATATGAACCCTGAATCCGAAGAGTGGGAGGAAGAGGAAGAGCCAAAAGCCGAGGAATTTAAACCCCAAGACCTGTATCACGTCAGTAAAGCGTTTATGTCATTAATGGATGATGATCACTCAGACGATGACGATGATGAGGAGGGCTTAATGGATGATGGTCCCACACTTTGGAACAGAAACGGCTAATCAATTTAGATACCCGCGGATACGCATTAGCGTTTATTTTAAATTATTTGCAAACTGCCCATTGCTGCAACGGTACAAGGGCGGTAAAACCATTTCATGACTGATAAATTGCGTATTGCCCTTGCTCAGGCAAACCCAAAACTGGGTGACATTGACGGTAATGTTAAACTGGCACTTGAATTTCGTAGTGAAGCGGAAGCAAGCGGTGCTGATCTGGTCGTGTTTCCAGAACTCTTCATCTGTGGGTATCCGCCAGAAGATCTTGTTTTAAAAAGGTCTTTTATTAAAGCGTCGACAGATGCCATGAATTTACTGGCAGAGGCCACACTCGATGGCGGCCCCGCTATGTTAATGACTGGCCCTCTTGAAAATGAAGGTAAGCTTTATAACGCGGTTTGCCTCCTTGAAAAGGGTGCAATAACGGCGACACGATATAAAAACAAACTGCCAAATTATGGCGTATTTGATGAAATGCGTGTGTTTGAGCCGGGACCACTTCCAGGGCCGATCCCATTTAAAGGTGTTCGACTTGGTGTTATGATTTGCGAAGACATGTGGTTCACGGATGTTGCCGAATGTTTGGAAGAGACTGGCGCTGAAATGCTAATCATTCCAAACGGCAGCCCCTTTGATCACGAGAAAGGTGATGCCCGTCTGAATTACGCGGTTGAACGTGTGGGGGAGACTGGTCTTCCGCTGATTTATCTCAATCAAGTTGGCGGACAGGATGAGCTTGTTTTTGACGGTGGCTCTTTCATTCTGAACGCGGATAGATCACTGCCCGTGCAAATGTCTTGCTGGCGTGAAGATTTGCTTGTTACAGACTGGAGTAAAGGCGCGGATGATAAATGGTCCTGCGCCGTATCAGAGCTAACCGACCCCGGATCCTCAATGGAGCGGGTTTATAATGCAATGGTGCTCGGCCTTAAGGATTATGTGAACAAGAACGGCTTTCCGGGCGTTGTGCTTGGCCTGTCCGGGGGTATTGATAGTGCATTGAGTGCCGCAGTGGCTGTTGATGCGCTCGGCGCGGATAAAGTTCATTGCGTCATGATGCCATCCCGCTATACGTCTGATGAAAGTCTTGATGATGCGGCCAAATGTGCTGCGTTTTTGGGAACTGAACTTGATACAGTACAGATTGAGCCAGCGGTTGAAGCCTATAATGGTATGCTTGGGACTTTGTTCGAAGGTACCAATTCAGACACCACGGAAGAGAACATTCAATCGCGTATTCGGGGCGTAACCTTGATGGCGATTTCCAACAAATTTGGTAAGATGGTTCTAACCACTGGCAACAAATCTGAGATGTCAGTTGGTTACGCGACAATCTACGGCGATATGTGCGGTGGTTATTCTGTCTTGAAAGACCTATATAAGACGCTGTGTTTCGATGTGTCGGAATGGCGGAATAATAACTTCAGTAATGGCTTACTGGGTCCAAACGGTCCGGTTATGCCTGAAAACGTTATTATCAAGCCACCAAGTGCGGAACTCCGCGAAGATCAGAAAGACGAAGATAGTCTGCCGCCATACGAGGTTTTAGATGCTATTTTGCATGCGTTGGTGGAAGATGAGAAGTCATATAACGAAATACTGGATGATGGGTTTGACGGCGCAATTGTGAGCCGTATTCAACATCTTTTGTATGTCGCAGAATATAAACGACGTCAGGCACCTCCCGGCGTTAAAATTACCACTCGGAATTTTGGCCGGGATAGACGGTATCCGATTACCAATGGATTTAGAGATAAACGATGACAGCTAAATTTAGATTTGCCCCAAGCCCAACCGGATACCTCCATGTTGGTAATGCTCGCCTTGCTTTGATCAACTGGCTTTGCGCGAAAAAACTGGATGGTGAGTTCGTTTTACGGCTCGACGACACTGACGCTGAACGGTCTACCGAAGAATATGCCGTTGGCATTCAAGAAGATCTGGGCTGGCTTGGCTTGAAATGGGATGAGCTGAAAAAACAATCAGACCGGACAGCAGAATATGAAGCTGCATTCGTTAAACTTAAAGCCGCGGGCCGACTATACCCCTGTTATGAGACCGGCGAGGAGCTGGATTATAAACGCAAACGTCAGCTTGCCCGCAAATTACCTCCTGTCTATGACCGGACGGCGCTCAAACTAACTGACGAAGAAAAAGCTACCTTTGAAGCCGAAGGCCGGAAACCACATTGGCGCTTTTTGTTAGATCAAGAAGTCGTCCAATGGAATGATAATGTGCGCGGCAATGTGGAAGTTGACGGCGCTAGCATGTCAGACCCGGTTTTGATCAGATCTGACGGGCGCCCGCTGTATCATCTGCCATCGGTTGTGGACGATATTGATTTTGAAATCACTCATGTTATTCGCGGTGAAGATCATGTGAGTAATACAGCGCTGCACATTCAAATCTTTAAAGCATTGGGTGCGACCGTTCCTGAATTTGCTCATTTACCATTGTTGATGGGCCCAGACGGCGGACCTTTGTCTAAACGGGAAGGCAGTCAGTCATTGCGCGAAATGCGCGAAGGCGGCCTTGATCCCATGAGCATCAACTGTATGTTGGCGCGCCTTGGTACGTCCGACAATGTTGAAATCCATACGGATCTTTCCGGTGTTCTAGCAGGTTTTGATATTTCACGGTTTAGCCGTGCTGCTGCAAAATTTGATCCAACCGAGCTTAAAAACCTGAACGCTAAAATCCTTCATGAGTTGTCATGGGATATGGCGAAAGGCAAAATTGGCATCGACGGCGCAACTGAAGAATTTTGGAATGCCGTTCGCGGTAATCTTCATACTATCGACGAAGCTGCCGCATGGTGGACTGTTGTCACTGGACCGATTACACCTGTTGTCGAAGACGCTGAGTTCTTGAAAAAAGCAGCAGCTTTGTTGCCAGACGGTGATTTTGACGAGGGCAGCTGGAAAATCTGGACAACAGCTATCAAAGAAGAGCTGGGCGTTAAAGGCAAGGCACTCTTTATGCCGCTTCGCCAGTCTTTGACAGCGCAAAGCCATGGACCGGAAATGAATAAAATGTTGCCGTTGATCGGGCGCGAGAAAACACTCGCACGCTTGTCCGGTGAAACTGCTTAATTTTAAGGACTAACGACGTGACATTACACATTTACAATACAGCGAGCCGGCAAAAAGAAAAATTTGTCCCCCGCGACCCTAAAAATGTGGGCATGTATGTGTGTGGTCCTACGGTTTGGGATTTTGCACATATCGGAAATGCACGGCCTGTTGTCATCTTTGATATTCTCGCGCGCTTGTTGCGAATTGAGTATGGCAACGATCATGTGAATTACGTTCGTAACATCACAGATGTTGAAGATAAAATCATCGATGCCGCCAAAGCCAACGGCGAAAGTATCGATGATTTGACGACACGTACGACTGAGGCGTTCCATGAGGATATGGCGGCACTTGGTGCCCTGCCACCAAACCGGGAACCACGGGCAACAGAGCATATCGAAGACATGGTCGAAATGATAGGTACCTTGATCGGTAAAGGTCATGCGTATGAGGCTGAAGGTCATGTGTTGTTTGACGTTCAAAGTATGCCAACTTATGGGAAGTTATCGGGCCGCAACCGCGATGATATGATTGCAGGCGCGCGGGTCGAAATTGCCCCATACAAAAAAGATCCTGCGGACTTTGTCCTTTGGAAACCATCTACGCCGGATATCGTCGGCTGGGACAGTCCATGGGGACGGGGGCGTCCGGGTTGGCATATCGAATGTTCTGTTATGTCAAAGGCTGAGCTGGGCGATACGTTTGATATTCATGGCGGTGGCCGTGATTTGATCTTTCCCCATCATGAAAATGAAGTGGCCCAAAGCTGCTGCGCCCACGGCGAAGAAACATTTGCTCAATATTGGGTGCATAACGGCTTTCTAACGGTTGAAGGCGAAAAAATGTCCAAATCTTTGGGCAATTTCCGCACGGTCCGTGAACTTCTCGCTGAAGCACCGGGAGAGGCATTGCGCCTTAACATGCTCTCAGCCCATTATCGCCAACCACTTGATTGGACGAGTGATGGTGTGAAGCAGTCGAAAACTAACCTTGATCGGTTATATACATCCCTGCAAAGCTTATCTGATGTGGATGCCGATTTGGACGCCGTTGCAAGCGATGTTCAAGCTGCACTTGAAGATGATATCAATACACCAAAGGCGCTGACAGCATTGTACGCGCTTTCATCTGCCGCCAATAAAGAAACAGATCCAGAAAGTCGTGCGCGTCTGAAAGGCAAGCTTTTGTCTGGGGGAAAAATGCTGGGCGTGTTATTGCAAGAGCCTACTGATTGGTTCCACAATGACACTGATGACGGTATTTCTGGGGACGAGATTGACACCCTGATTGCCGAACGTATTCAAGCTAAAGCCGACAAAAATTATGCCCGTTCTGACGAAATTAGAGATAATTTGAAAGAGCAGGGGATTACCTTGGAAGATGGTGCCGGCGGCACAACTTGGAAACGCGTTTAATGCGGAACTCATTAAGACAAAAATTCGTTGATGTTTGTAACCTGAAAATTGAAAAGAAGGGCCCAACAGTCGGGCTCTCTTTTTATGCGTTTTTTGCTAACAGAAACGATGATCCCGAACTGTTGATGGAAGCCGCAACATGGTGGATTGAAACCCATAAACTTGATCATTTCGAAAAAGCGGTAAAAATCAAAGAAATGATTGCGATAGGGAAATAATTTTCCACTTTCTTAAAATATCTGAAAATATTTCCGCAGTCATTTTTGTCAAATATTGCTCTATTGTTGACCGCATAAGGGATAACGGTTATTGCATAGAGAGTGCAGTTTATAAGCATTTCAATTAGATAACACTAAATGGGTTTGAGAAATTATGTCCTCCAAAGAGCGGTTATATTTGTTTGACACGACACTACGCGACGGTGCGCAGACACAGGGTGTGGATTTTAGTGTCGAAGATAAAACGATTATTGCCGAAACTCTGGACAACTTAGGTATTGATTATATCGAAGGCGGATGGCCGGGGGCAAATCCTGGTGACACAGAATTTTTCTCCAAAAAAATGACCTTCAAAAATGCCACCTTTACGGCTTTTGGAATGACCCGAAGATCGGGACGAAGTGCGTCTAATGATCCGGGTTTAAAAGCTGTTCTGGACGCGGAAACGCCCGCGGTTTGTTTGGTGGGAAAAAGCTGGGATTTCCACGTGAAAGTCGCCCTAGGCATCGAGTTGGATGAAAATGTCGAGCTGATTTCTAGCAGTATCGCAGAATGTGCACGCCTTGGCCGGGAGCCAATGTATGACGCAGAACATTTCTTTGACGGCTATAAAGCAAATCCAGAATACGCCCTTAAATGTGCAAAAGCCGCTTATGATGCCGGTGCTCGCTGGGTGGTTCTTTGCGATACTAACGGCGGTGCTTTGCCTCATGAAGTCGAAGCAGTAGTAGCTGAGGTCATCAAACATGTCCCGGGTGATCATTTGGGCATCCATACCCATAATGATACTGAAAATGCGGTGGCGAATTCATTGGCTGCGATCCGCGCCGGTGTTCGTCAAGTACAAGGTACGCTAAATGGTCTAGGTGAGCGGTGCGGCAATGCCAATATTATCAGCCTGATCCCAACATTAATGTTGAAAGAGCCCTATAAATCCCAGTTTGAAATCGGTATCAATGATGAAGGCCTAAAAAGCCTGACGTCTGTATCGCGTCTATTGGACGAAGTTTTAAACCGAGCACCTAATCGCCATCAAGCCTATGTTGGGGCGTCGGCCTTTACGCATAAAGGCGGATTGCACGTGTCAGCCGTTCAAAAAGATCCGACGACTTATGAACATGTAGAGCCAGACCTTGTGGGCAACCACCGCGTTATCCCCGTATCTGATCAGGCTGGACGGTCAAACTTGCTAGCTCAGTTCAAGGAATTTGGACTTGAAATCGATCCTAAAAATCCAAAAGTAGACAGGCTTCTAGAAGAAGTTAAAGAGCGCGAGTACGGCGGATACAGCTACGATGGTGCACCAGCCAGTTTCGAGCTTATGGCGCGCAGGCGTTTGGGGCAGGTTCCTGAATATTTTGAAGTTGAAAGCTTCCGGGTTCAAGTAGAGCGCCGCCATAATGCTAATGGTGATCTCGTTTCCGTATCTGACGCGGTTGTAAAAGTAAATGTGGACGGCGAACGTCTGATGTCCGTGGCAGAAGGAAATGGTCCGGTTAACGCCCTTGATACAGCGCTTCGAAAAGATCTCGGCAAATACTCCGAATATTTAAAAGATCTCCGCCTTGTAGATTTTAAAGTGCGTATTCTAACGAGTGGTACTGAAGCGGTAACCCGTGTGCTTATTGAAAGCACAGATGACAGTGGTCATCGTTGGTTCACAATCGGTGTATCGCCAAATATTGTAGATGCATCATTCGCCGCCTTGCTTGATAGCGTGACGTATAAGTTGCTGCGTGATGACGCACCTCATGGTCACTAATACAATCAGTTTCGGTTAAGGTATATTTCATGACGGTTATAGGTATTTCCCCGGCTATTATTCTGGTTGAGCCGCAAATGGGCGAGAATATTGGTGCGGCAGCGAGAGCGATGCTGAATTTCGGTTTAACCGATCTTCGTCTAGTAAAACCTCGCGATGGGTGGCCCAATGACCGCGCCGTTGCAATGGCTGCAGGGGCCGTGGATGTGGTTCAAAACGCCCAAGTTTTTGAAACAGTAGAAGAGGCCGTGTCGGATCTTCAGCATGTGTATGCGACGACCGCCAGACCGCGGGATATGATTAAGCCTGTGGCAACACCCAATGCGGCGGCGGCGGAGCTTCGGCAATTCACACAGCTTAATGAGACTTGCGGAATTCTGTTTGGTAAGGAAAGCTCAGGTCTGTCTGGTGACGATGTCACTTGTGCCGATACCATAATCACAGTCCCGCTAAATCCTGATTATACATCCATCAATTTGGGGCAGGCGGTGTTGCTCGTGGCCTACGAATGGTACCAGCACGCGGATCAAACACCTGCAAAAATCGTTCGAAATGAAGAACGAGTCGCTACAAAACAAGAATTGGGAGCGCTTTATAATCGTATTGAGACAGAACTTGATGCCCGCGGGTACTTCGAGCCAATAATGAACCGCCGTTCTGTTATCCTCAGGAATATGAGGAACATGTTCCATCGTTTTGATATGATGGAGTCAGACATTAAGGGCATGCAGGGCATTGTAAAAGGGCTGTCACTCAATAAAAAGGATACCGGAAAATGACGGAAATTACGCAAGGGTTTGCAGATCTAGGGCACATTAAGTTGCATTACGCTGAAAGTGGTGCTGGTAATGAAGATCTTGTTATCCTTTTGCATGGATTTCCTGAATTTTGGTATACTTGGCGAAAGCAACTCCCTGTCATTGGGGAGACGTGCCATGCGGTTGCCCTTGATATGCGCGGATACAATTTATCTGATCGCCCTGAAAATTTAGAAGATTACCGCATCGACAAGCTGGTTACTGATGTGATCAAGCTCGCTAAACATTTTGGAAAAGATCAGTTTTATCTTGTTTCCCACGACTGGGGGGCTGCCGTTGCTTTCTCTGTGGCTATTGCGCGGCCTGACCTGATAAAGGGCATGATCGTCTTAAACGGCGCGCATCCTTACATTTTCTCCAAACTTCTGGAAAAAAACGAAAATCAGATTGCTCATAGCAAGTATATTACAGAATTTAGAGAAGAGGGTGTTGAAGACCGCCTTGCCGCAGATAACTGCGAATGGTTATGGGATTGGACATTTAAAGGCCACTATGATCGCGGCCTGATTACAGATGCAGAAAAGGCCGAATATATAAAGGCTTGGACAATGCCGGGTGCCATTGCGGCAATGCTCAATTATTATCGGGCGTCGCCAGTAAAACCGCGACCAGCCTCCCAAGGGGCAAAGCCTCTAAAACTTGACCCAGATATGTTCAAGGTAAACGTTCCGACTTTGATTGTATGGGGGGATAAAGATCATGCTCTCATGCCGGAAAACCTTGATGGAATGGGCGATTTTATTGATGATCTGGAGGTTGTTCGCTTGCCAGACGTGAGCCATTGGGTAACCCACGAAGCCCCCGAACGGGTTAGCTCTGAGATATTGCGCTACATAAAACAGCTAAAGGGCAGAAAACTTGACTAAAAGGCGTTGACAAGCTGATTGGCATAAGTATATTGCGCACTCCTGTGCAAGCCTCGTCGGCATGCCTTATCCTTTAGATTTAGATTGGAATAAGTTTTATGACAAAACGTATTCAGGCCAAGTATAAAATTGATCGTCGTATGGGCGAAAACATCTGGGGTCGTCCGAAGAGCCCAGTAAATACACGTGACTACGGTCCAGGTCAGCATGGCCAAGGTCGTCGCGGTAAGCTCTCCGACTTCGGTATCCATCTTCGTGCAAAACAGAAGCTTAAAGGCTACTACGGCAGCATCACAGAGAAAAGCTTCCGTCGTTTGTATGCAGAAGCTGTTCGTCTTCGTGGCGATACATCTGAAAACCTCATCGGCCTACTAGAGCGTCGTTTGGATGCTGTTGTATACCGCATGAAATTCGTACCAACTGTTTTTGCTGCACGTCAGTTCGTGAACCATGGTCACGTTACTGTAAACGGTAAAAAAGTGAACATCTCATCTTACCAAGTTAAAGTTGGTGATGTGATTGAAGTTCGTGAAAAATCCAAACAAATGGCTCTCGTTCTTGAAGCTGCTGCAAGCGCTGAACGGGAAGTTCCTGAATACATGGAAGTAGATCACAAGACTATGAAAGGGACATTCAACACGATCCCAGGTCTTTCTGATGTTCCTTATCCAGTTGTTATGGAGCCAAACCTTATCGTGGAATTCTATTCCCGCTAAAATTTGGTTTAAACCTAAGTTTTATAAAAACCCTGCATGTCATGTGCGGGGTTTTTTATTGCCAATTTCTGAGATCCCTTTATCCATTTAGTTGTTTTATATATTAGTAAGTTAAAGTTTTACTAAAATGTAATGTATTTCTGCCAAAATTCATTTTGACTAATCAAATTGCGTTGATTTCACGTAGGAGTGCATTAGATGTTTGGCTTTAATCTCAGGATTTCAAAGAAGCTACCCTTGCTAATTGTGACATCTGCTTTGTTGATGGCTCTAATTTTGGGGGTTACGAGTTACTATCAAAGTTCAACAGCGCTTCATGTTGAAGTTCAAAATAAGTTAAAAACCGCATTGCAGGGAAGAACTACTGCGATGCAGGAATATCTAAAGTCTATTCAGGAAGATCTTCGAATAACTGCGTCAAATCCTTTGGTTGCCGCCGCGACGGTTGAATTTGGTAAAGCTTGGCAGGATTTGGGTGAGTCGCCTTCCAAAAAACTCCAAAAATTGTATATTGCAGATAATCCATTTCCTACCGGTGAGAAGGAGAAACTGGACGCAGCAAAAGATAAATCTAGCTATACTGCAACGCATAAGAAATATCACATTTGGTTCAGAAAGATGCTTCAAGAACGTTCCTATTATGATATTTTCCTTTTCGATAAAGAGGGAAACCTGATCTACACAGTTTTTAAAGAGTTGGATTACGCTACCAATTTGATGAACGGAAAATACCGCGACACTGATCTTGGTAATGCATTCAGAGCTGCAAAAGAAAAACCAAAGGCTGATTTTCAAGCTTTCTTTGACTTTAAACCTTATTCCCCAAGTCATGGCGCGCCGGCCAGTTTTATTTCGAGCCCAATTTTAAATTCTGAAGGGTCCTTTCTTGGCGTTCTTGCATTTCAGATGCCGATAGATCGATTGAACAGCATTATGCAAGATACCGTTGGAATGGGACGAACTGGTGAGAGTTTTCTAGTTGGCACAGATTTTTTAATGAGAAATGACTCTCGTTTTTCAGAAGAGAGTACAATTTTGAAAAGAACAGTAAAAACACCTCAAGTTGAGCAGGCGTTGGCTGGAAATGTGTCCGCCATGCAATCAGTGGATTATCACAACGTTATTGTTGAATCGGCATTTGGTTTTATTGATTTCCTAGGAACTCGATGGGCTGTTGTTTCCGAGATTGAGCTAAATGAGTTCGAGGAACCAATCGTGGAAATGCGCAACATCACTGTTTTAGTTACGATGGTTCTGTTGTTGGTTATTGGTGCTGTCGGTGTAATTTCTTCGCGGGGAATTGTAGTTCCAATCGTAAGAATGACCGAAACGATGACGTTACTTGCAAATGGCGATAACTCAGTTGAAGTCCGAGGATATGATAGAAAAGACGAGATTGGTGAGATGGCCAGTGCAGTGAATGTATTTAAAGAAAATGCCGTCGAGCGAGCTAGTTTACGTGAAAAAGCAGCGATTGATAATGAACAAGCAAATTTGCAAAAACAAAAAATTCAAACAGAAAAAGAGCAACAATTAGCGACAGAGCGCGACAGGGAAAAGCGAGAAAGCGCCGAAAAAGAAAAACGAACTGAAATGATTGCAAATATGATAAGTCAATTCGAAGAAAAAATTGGAACATTGCTCTTAACAATGGATCAAGCGTCAAATACGCTTCAGAATACCGCAACCAGTATGTCAAGTTCAGCGGAAAGCTCAGAACAGTTATCGGCGACGGTAGCTACCGCGTCAAACGAAGCATCTGCCAGTGTTCAGAATGTTGCGTCAGCAGCTGAAGAATTATCAGCATCCATATCTGAAATCAGCCGGCAAGTAACTCAAGCAACAAATGTCACAGAGGAAGCTGTTCTGGAAGCCAATCAGAGTATTAAAACAGTTAAAGAGTTATCTAATACCTCGCAGAAAATTAGTGAAGTTGTCAGTATGATTAACGATATTGCCGGTCAGACTAACCTCTTGGCGTTGAACGCCACTATTGAAGCTGCGCGGGCAGGAGATGCAGGTAAAGGGTTTGCTGTTGTTGCCTCTGAAGTGAAGGCATTGGCTAATCAAACGGCAAAAGCCACTGAGGAAATCTCCAACCAGATCAATGAAATGCAACGCGTGACTGACAGTTCCGTTGATGCAATGAATAATATCGACGGGATAATTCAGAAAATTAGAGAGTCTACGATTACGATCTCGTCTGCCGTTGAAGAACAAAGTGCTGCCACGAGCGAAATATCTCGAAACGTTCAGGAAGCATCTTCAGGCACAACTGAAGTGTCTAAAAATATTGTGTTGGTATCAGATAGAAGTAGGGAAGCGGGCAAAGCCTCAGCAGAGGTTTTATCCTCATCGCAAAACCTTGAAATTGTAGCAAGTAGCCTTAAAGATGATATTGAAATGTTCTTAAATGATGTGAAAAACGCTTAATGGCATTTAGTGCTAGTCGATCAGTTTGTTGAACTTTGATGAATTACTGATCGACAGTTAATCTTGAATAAGCTTTTCCCATAAACATGCAAAATGCATATTATTACGCAGAAAAATTTGCCTTTCGGCGACACTCTTTCCCATGTTCAATTCCCAATAGAAAACTAAAAAACGCCTTGTTTTTACTCAAAACAATCAATATCTATTGCGCTAATGTCTTTTTAAATCAACGGATAATCAGATGTTTTTGATTGAATTATTTTCTGAACCAACAGCAGTTATCGCCCTTCTAACATTGATTGTAATGGAAATTGTGTTGGGGATAGACAATTTGATCTTTGTCTCCATCCTTAGCAATAAATTGCCAGAACATCAGAGAAAATCTGGGAGAATGATTGGCATAGGGCTTGCCATGATTTTGCGGTTGGTGCTTTTATCTCTCATTGCCGTTATTGTTTCTTTAACTGAACCTGTACTTACCGTTTTTGAACATTCATTTTCATGGCGAGATCTAATTATGTTAGGTGGAGGATTATTTCTGGTTTGGAAGGCAACGACGGAAGTTCATCATCATATGCAAGGTGCTGAAGAAGAAAATGCGGCGGATCCATCTGTTGTCGCTAGTTTCTCTGCGGTCATTGTACAAATATTACTGCTTGATATCGTATTTTCAGTGGACAGCATTATCACAGCAGTTGGGATGACTGATGAAATCTCCATCATGGTGATAGCTGTAGTGATCTCTGTTGCTATCATGATGTTTGCTGCAAACCCACTGTCTGAATTTATCTCGAAGAACCCAACCGTCGTCATGCTGGCGCTAGGGTTTTTGTTGATGATCGGTATGACTTTGATCGCTGACGGATTGGGTATGCATGTGCCAAAAGGCTATATCTACGGCGCAATGGCCTTTTCAGCAGGTGTAGAAACCCTAAACCTGCTGACCCGGCGTGTTAAAAAAGGCAAAAAATCTAAAGCTTAATCGTCAGAAACCAACGGATTGGTAAGGGTTGCTTCAGTTTCAGCTGCTCCCACTATGGTGGCGATTGATCCATGAACTTTTACTTTTCTCTCGGCTATCAATTTAAGCGCGAGAGGGTAAATTCTGTGTTCTTGAACCAAAATACGGTCCGCAAGGATGTCCGCCGTATCACCGGTTAAAATAGGAACCACTGCTTGTACAACAATTGGCCCATCATCCATTTCAGGTCTGACGAAATGAACGGTGCACCCAGTAAACCGAGTGCCAGATTCAATCGCACGTTCGTGCACATGCAGACCTTTAAACGCTGGCAGCAGTGATGGATGGATATTAATGATGCGGTCACGCCAACGATTAACGAAATCAGGCGTTAGCAGACGCATAAACCCAGCTAGGCAGATCAGATCCACCTTTTGCTCTGTAAGATATTTAGACACATCAGTATCAAAATCTTCGCGATTTTCATAATCACGGTGATTTATAACCTTAGTCGGAATATCATTCTCTTTAGCAAAGTCAAGACCTGCAGCATCTGGATTATTGGATAAAACAGTTACAATTTCAGCCGGAAATCCATCTTGTTTACTCGCACGGACGAGCGCTTGCATGTTCGAGCCACGCGACGAAATTAAAATTGCTACTTTCACTCGAAAAATGCCTCATCAAGATCATTGATAATCACTTGTTCCTGATCATTGGTGCGGCTAATTAGGCGACCAATTTCAAAAACCTCTTCGCCTTCATCGGCGAGCAATGTTTTAAGAGCTGCTGCATGAGCAGGGTCAACGGCAACGACCATTCCAAGACCACAGTTAAACGTGGTTGCAAGTTCCCGTGGCTTGATGTTGCCAAGTTCCGCCAGCCATTTGAACAGCGGCGGTAGTGGCCATGAAGTCGCATCAATTTCAGCCACAAGGTTATCTGGCAAAATACGCGGTATATTCTCATAAAGTCCGCCGCCAGTAATGTGCGACAGGGCTTTGATGTATCCAGCGCGAACACCGGCGAGGCAGCTTTTAACGTAAATTTTGGTTGGAGCAATCAATGCATCACCAAGTTCACGGCTGTCATCAAAGGGGGCCGGAGCATTTAAATCGCACTTAAAATCGTCGATTAATCTTCGGACCAACGAATACCCATTGGAATGTACGCCGGATGAGGCTAGTCCCAAAAGAATATCGCCCTCTTTCAAAGTGTCTGAGAGTAACAACTGATCTCGTTCCACTGCACCAACCGTGAAACCTGCCATGTCGTAATCACCTTTAGCATACATGCCAGGCATTTCTGCTGTTTCGCCGCCGATAAGTGCGCACCCAGCTTGTTTGCATCCTTCAGCAATACCGCTGATAATGTCGCGGGTTGCCTCAACGTCAAGTCCACCAGTTGCAAAGTAGTCGAGGAAAAATAAAGGTTCTGCGCCTTGAACAACTAAGTCATTCACGCACATGGCAACTAGGTCGATGCCAACGGTATCGTGCTTGTTCATATCGATGGCAACTTTTAATTTAGTGCCAACGCCATCGGTTGCAGATACCAAAAGTGGATCTTTAAAACCTGCGGCTTTTAGATCAAACAATGCGCCAAACCCGCCAAGATCGGCATTTGCGCCGGGGCGGCGTGTCATTGCTGCGAGTGGTTTAATTGCATCTACAAGAGAATTACCGGCTTCGATATCGACGCCCGCATCTTTGTAGCTGTAACTTTTTTTGGAGCTTTCGTGTGTCATAAGATATGCTCTATCCAATGTCCTGATTCTATTTGGGCCAACATACGTTTTTTCCAGTGGTTTGCAATGACAGAAACACAACAAAATAATCGTCTGAACACGACACTCCGAATACTGGTGGCAAGTAGCCTCCTGATTTTCAGTATTTGCAGCAGTGCGCTTGGCTCAGGTTTGTATTCAATACAAGGGATTGCGGTGGATAAAACCGCTGGATCTGCAAGCGCGGCCAGAGTACTCGCTGTTGCCGAAGGGCAGAGTAGGGCCTTCTCGACGTTGCTGCGAAAACTCACTCCAAAAAGCTATCACGGTGAATTACCCCGTCTAAGCGATTCTGATCTTACCTCGCTAGTTCGTGGGTTTCAGGTTCGAAATGAGAAAACATCGTCTCAAAGATATTTGGCAGATCTCACTTTTGAATTTAAACGGGATCTCGTTCTTCCCATTTTAACCGCAAGAGATATTCCCTATTCAGAAAGTATCAGTAAGCCATTGTTAGTTCTTCCGGTGTTTGAAGACAAAGGCATAAAAAATCTGTGGGATGAACCTAATCCGTGGCGAGATGTGTGGGTTGACGTTTTCGAAGGAGGCAAAGGCCCTAGGGGAAATATCAAACGACAAGATGATTGGGCGCAAAATGCTCTTCTTCCAATCATGGTTCCTAGCGGCACATTGGATGATATGAAAATGGTTGACGTAGAAGATGCCATTTATTTACGAGAAGAGGCCATTAATCGTATCTCTGAAGAATATGGGGCCGGTGCAATCCTTGTGGCCTATGCGAGCCTTCAAAATCAAAATGGTATTCGCCGGCTTGATATTTCCTATCAACGAAGTGATCTTATTTCTCCTGCCGTAATCGAAAGTTTTACTGGTGGTGATACAGATCGCGACATCTACCGGGCTGCTATATTCGATGTTATCGAAAATCTACAAGAAAGCTGGAAAGATCAGAATATTTTGGATCGCAATGTTGAAAATAGATTAGCGCTGTCCACGTCAATAACCGGTTTGAATGACTGGTTAAACGTACAAAGTAAAACCAGATCCATTCCTGCTGTGCAAGATTTAACAGTACGGGAAATGTCGGTGGATAGAGTCTTTTGGGAAATCAACTTTGTCGGTGATTTGGCGCAGCTTAAAAGTGCACTTGGACAAAGAGATCTTGTTTTACAAAATGAAGACGGATATTGGACCCTTCATAAAAAAGAAAATCCATAACTGCTGAAATTTCAATGTCTGAATTCTAGCTGACAACCCGGATTATGATGTCGTATGACGGCCTTGCTACCGGGGTGTGGTTATAGTGTGGAACAGGCCGGCGAGAACAATCTACGTGACGATAAATAGGGGATGGATAAATGACTTTGCGAAAACAACTCAAGTTCTGGGCTGTAGCTATGGCTGTGCTCATTGCGAGTTTGGTGTTGCTGAGTAATATTATGCTCCCATTCGTGTTGGGTATGGCAGTTGCCTATTTCCTAGATCCGGTCGCTGATAAGCTAGAAGAAAAAGGGATGGGACGTACAGCCGCGACCTCTCTTATTGTGGGTGTATTTTTATTCATCTGTATATTGAGCGTAATTCTTCTTATTCCAGCTTTAGCCGATCAGTTTATTGGGCTTTTAAAACGTATCCCGCGCTACGTCCAAACCGCCTATGATTTGTTGCTCCCGTTGATCTCTCAAGTCGTGGATGTGTCTACCCTAACGGAGGACGGTGATTTAAAGTCTGTTATCACCAAGCAAGCCTCTGGCGCCATTAAAAATATCGGCGTTTTAACGTCAAATCTGCTAGATCAAGGATTGGCTATTTTCAACGTTATTACCCTGTTAGTTATCACTCCAGTTGTCGCCTTTTATCTGTTGCGAGACTGGGACATTATTACTGATAAGGTTGATGTTTGGCTTCCCAGAAGACAGCAAAAAACCATTAGAATACTGGCTAAACAAATTGATGATGTGTTGGCGGGATTTGTTCGTGGGCAATCTACGGTTTGCCTTATTTTGGCGATTTATTACGGGGTGGCACTTCTGTCTGTTGGTCTGGAGTTTGGTTTAGTCATAGGCATAATAACGGGCCTGATTTCATTTATTCCGTTTGTTGGGGCCATTGTTGGTCTTACCGCATCGGTCGGGGTTGCAGTATTTCAGTTCTGGCCAGATTTCGCTCAAATTGGCATAGTTGCCGCAATATTTGCGGTAGGGCAGGTTCTCGAAGGATACGTCTTAACACCGAAAATGGTTGGTGAGAAAGTGGGCTTGCACCCAGTATGGGTTATGTTTGGTCTGCTTGCAGGCGGAAGTTTGTTTGGCTTTGTGGGCGTGCTGATCGCCGTTCCTGTAGCCGCTGTTGTCGGGGTTTTAAGCCGGTATGCGCTCAGCCAGTATATGGAAAGTCCCATTTATGGTGATGTGGATGAGATTGATCATTCAGGAGATGATGTATGAAGCAAATCCCTTTGGATTTCACATACAGAACAGCACTTGGGCGCGAAGATTTTCTTGTCTCCGATCCCAATGAAAATGCTGTTGCATGGATTGATAAATGGCCGGACTGGCCTGGATCGTTTTTATTGGTAACGGGACCAGAGGGATGCGGAAAAACCCATTTAAGTCAGGTTTGGGCGAATAAATGCGGCGCGGCCTCAATTGATGCGGAAGAATTGACTACGCTTGATATCAACGCACTTGGTGAGCTCTCAATGCGGCCGTTGGTTCTTGAAAATATTGAACCGGGCCTAAATGAACAGAAATTATTTCATCTGTATAATATGGTCCGAGAGAATAACAGTTTTCTGATGATGACAAGCTGTCTACCCGTTGCCGGTTGGGATATGGAACTCCTTGATTTAAAATCGAGGATGGGTGCTGTTCAAATTGCTGCCATTGAAGAGCCTGACGATACGCTGTTTGCCGCAATCTTGATTAAACTTTTTTCAGATAGGCAGCTTCAAGTGACTCCTGAGATTATTCAATATTTGGTCACCCGACTGGAACGCTCATTTAAATCTGCTGTTGAAATCGTCTCTGATCTTGATGGCTTATCACTGGCAGAAAAACGGAAGATAACCATACCACTGGTTCGAACTCTATTCGAAAATAAGGAAAAACAACATGGACTTTGGGATTAAGGGTCGGCGAGCAATCGTCTGTGCGTCGAGTAAAGGTCTTGGACGTGCTTGTGCAGAAGCGTTAGCCGAAGAAGGTGTGGATCTGGTCTTAACGGCCCGTACCGAAGGGCCGCTATTGGACACAGCCGCATTTATTGCAAAAAAATATGGCGTTGATGTCAAGACAATCGCCGGTGACATTACTAGTGTCGAGGGCCGCAGGGCTGTGCTTGATGAATGCGCGAACCCGGATATTTTGATAAATAACGCAGGCGGCCCACCTCCCGGTGATTTTCATGACTGGACCCTTGAGGATTGGATGAAGGCACTGAATGCAAATATGCTGACAGCCATTGAGTTAATCCGGCAAACGGTTGATGGGATGCAAGATCGAAAATTTGGTCGTATCGTCAACATTACATCTGCTTCGGTTAAGGCACCCATTGATATTTTGGGACTTTCCAACGGCGCACGGGCGGGGCTGACCGGGTTTGTCGCCGGTATTTCCAGAAAAACCGTGGCGCATAACGTTACAATTAACGGATTGCTTCCAGGACCGTTTGAGACTGACCGTTTATTGTCGACTATGAAACCTGCGGCTGAGGCCACGGGCAAGCCTATCGAAGATATTATGGCAGAGCGGGCAAAGCTCAATCCCGCAGGCCGGTTTGGTCAACCAGAGGAATTTGGTGCTGCTTGCGCGTTCTTATGCAGCAGCAAATCGGGCTTCATTACTGGCCAGAATATTCTCTTGGATGGGGGCGCGTTCCCCGGTACCATGTAAATCTTGTAAAGGGGGAACCAAATGAAATTTTTTCTGACGTTATTTACACTTGTTGCTGGAAGTTTTGCGCTGACAGGGACTGCTGCGGCTGATGTTACTGGGGTCTGGGAAACCGTTGGCGGAAAAAGCCATGTGGAAATAAAATCCTGCAACACTGACAAATTTTGCGGAGAAATTATTTGGCTTAATGAGCCTAACAATGAGCAAGGTACTCCCAAACAAGATGTAAATAACAGTGAGGAAGATCTCCGGTCTCGGCCTATTCTTGGTATAAGTTTGCTAAAGGATTTGGAAAAATCGGGTGCCAATGAATGGGATGATGGAACCATATATAATCCGGAAGACGGCCAGACTTATAGTTCAGAAATGAGCTTAATGGATGACAAAACATTAGAAGTTAAAGGCTGTGTTCTTTTTATCTGTAAAACACAGACTTGGAAACGCGTACGTTAATCATACATTATCATCAGATGTTGTATGATTGCTCCCCATTATAAAGGTTAGACGCATTGCCTGTTTAAGGCCGCAGGGCTGACTAGCGACAGATCGGAAAATTGTGAATTCTCCAGTTCAGGTTTCAAAAGACAAAGGAACTCAGAAAATTGATGCGACTTCGACTTCCAGGTTCATAAACCGGGAATTGTCGTGGCTGTCTTTTAATGGCCGTGTTCTGGAAGAGGCGAGTAATAAAGATCATCCTTTACTTGAACGGGTCCGCTTCCTGTCAATCTCGGCTACAAACCTAGATGAATTTTATATGGTGCGTGTGGCAGGCCTGCTCGGGCAGCTAAAGGCCCGCATCACAACGATGAGCCCTGACGGTTTAACTCCGGTGAAAGTGCTTGAGAGAATTGAAGTTAAAACGGAACGATTGATTGATGAACAGCAACGCATCTGGAAACAGCTGTTAAATGAAATGGCAAATGAAGGCATATCTGTTGCTGGCCTTAAGCAGTTATCTGAAGCCGATAAAATATGGCTTGAAACCTACTTTAACGAACAAATATTTCCAATTTTGACGCCAATGGCCATTGATCCGTCTCACCCATTTCCGTTTATCCAGAACTTGGGTTTTGGCATGATCCTGCAAATGATAGGACTGGCGGGGGAACCTCGACTAAAAGCCTTACTGCCGTTTCCGCCAGCCATTAAAAGATTTGTTCGACTGCCGGGGCAAGCCATTCGTTTTATTGCACTTGAAACCATAATAACCTTGTTTTTGGACAAGTTATTTCCAGCCTATCGTGTGGAAGGTGCCGGCTTATTTAGACTAATTCGCGATAGTGATATTGAAGTTGAAGAAGAAGCTGAGGATTTGGTTCTCTTGTTTGAATCGGCCCTTAAACGCCGACGCAGGGGAAGTGTTATCCGCTTGAAAGTGGACGCTGATATCCCTGAAACACTTCGAAGCCTACTTGCAGAACAACTTGGTATTAGTCACCGGGCTATTAACAATGTCGATGGTATTTTGGGAATTTCCCAAGTCGAACAACTTATTACGGACGAGCGTCCTGATCTTGTTTTTAAGCCAGCTGAAGCGCGACACCCTGAGCGGGTGAAAGATGCAGGTGGTCATGTATTTAATGCCATAAGTGCGAAGGACTTTATTGTTCATCACCCTTATGAGAGTTTTGACGTTGTGGTGCAGTTCTTGCGGCAGGCTGCCGCTGATCCAGATGTGGTTGCCATTAAACACACGCTTTACCGGACAACATCCGATAGCCCTATTGTTAAGGCGCTTGTTGAAGCGGCAGAGGCTGGTAAATCTGTTACAGCTCTTATTGAACTTAAAGCGCGGTTTGATGAAGAAGCAAATATCAAATGGGCGCGGGATCTAGAACGGGCAGGGGCGCAAGTTATATATGGCTTCCTCGACCTCAAAACCCATGCCAAGGTGTCGCAAGTTGTTCGCCGTGAAGGCACTAATCTCAAAAGCTATTTGCATTTTGGGACAGGCAACTACCATCCTGCCAATGCAAAAGTTTATTCTGATTTGTCACTATTCACGGATGACCCGATCTTAGCAAAAGATGTCTCGTTGATGTTCAACTACATCACCGGATATTCAAAACCAGTGGGCCTGAGCAAACTGCATTTGTCGCCCTATAACTTGCGCGGATCACTCACGGATTTAATCCGCCAGGAAATTGAGTTTGCCAAGGCTGGAAAACCGGCTTCCGTATGGGCAAAATTAAACTCGCTGGTGGATGCGGAATTTATTGATCTTCTGTATGAGGCAAGTAACGCTGGCGTTGATATTCGTTTAGTCGTTCGCGGCATTTGCTGTCTGCGACCTGGTGTTCCAAACCTTTCTGAAAATATTCATGTGACGAGTATCGTTGGTCGTTTTCTTGAGCATTCAAGGATCGTCTGTTTCGGTAATGGCCATGAGATGCCATCAGGCGATGCGAAAGTCTTTATTACGTCGGCCGATTGGATGCCGCGTAATTTTGATCGCCGAATTGAAACGCTTGTACCCATTAACAATGAGACTGTTCATAGGCAAGTGCTCGATCAAATTATGGTCGCTTGCCTTAAAGATACTCAGCAATGCTGGACGCTAGGGGCAAACGGTGAATATACGCGACACGCTGATGCTGAAAATTCGTTCTGTGCCCATAATTACTTTCTGACAAATCCATCTTTATCTGGACGTGGGAAAGCATTAAAGGTTAATAACCCGGTACCAAAACTGACACCGCCGATTTAGACATATTGCAAAGAGTAGATTACGTGCAAAAACTAATGGAGACCCAAGACAATCGTCTTGATCCTGTTAAATTTCCGTCATCCAATATGACGGCTGTTATTGATATTGGCTCTAACTCTGTTCGCTTGGTGGTATTCGACGGCCCTTCACGTGTACCCATGCCAAAATTCAATGAAAAAGTCCTTTGCGGGCTTGGTCGGAATTTGAGTACTTCCAATTTATTGAGCGAACAATCAATGCAAGGTGCCATGACAGCTTTGCGTCGCTATACGGCTCTGGTCACCCATATGGGAATTGATCGGATTATCGTGGCGGCAACTGCGGCTGTTCGAGAGGCTGATAATGGCTCAGAGTTCGTCTCTGCCATTGAACAGGAATGTGATCTCAATGTTCAAGTTCTCAGTGGCCGCCAAGAAGCGCGTTATGCTGGACTAGGTGTTTTGTCAGGCATGCCATTTGCAGATGGCCTTGTTGGAGACTTGGGCGGCGGTAGCCTGGAGCTTGTTAAGTTACATGACCATAACGTAGAAGATACAGAAACTCTGCCCCTTGGTGCCCTCCGGCTTTCCCAGTTAGGGATGGCCGAAGAAGATCTTATTGCAGACCTTCAGAATAAATTTCAAAAAATTGAATGGCTTGACGCATTAAGAGGCAAAAATTTCTATGTTGTTGGCGGCGCTTGGCGGGCTCTTGCTAAATATAATATCTCCAAGTCCGGCCATCCTTTAAACTTGGTTCATAATTACAAGCTCACGTTTGCAAATATGAAATTGCTCATCGATGAAATTTTATCGATGAGTGTAGATGAGCTTAAATCCAATCCTCATGTTCAAAGGTCTCGTGCGACAACGTTGCACACAGCAGCGACAATTATGGATCAACTTTTCAAAGTTGTTCAGCCGAAGAACGTTGTGTTTTCAGCCAATGGTTTGCGCGAAGGGCTGTTGTTTTCTGAGCTTAAAAAACCTGTAAGGCGCCTTGATCCTTTGTTGGAAGCCTGCCGAGATATGGCTGCTAAAGAAGGTCGCTTTGCTGAACACGGTGTTCAGATTTTCGATTGGATGACACCCACATTCCCTGATCTAGATGAAAAAGGAAGACGGTTGGCCCTTGCCGCGGCGACCTTGTCAGACATCGCTTGGTCCATGAGCAGTGATTACAGAGCCGCACAAGCATTCAGACGTATTTTTCGCGCGCCCTTTAGCGGCATAGGGCACAAAGGCCGGGCAATTGTCGCATTGACAGTTTATGCAAGGTATAGCGGAAATTTAACAGGACATGCGCCCGAAGACGGATTGGCCCTTATGGACGAGGATGCCCAACGCCATGCGTTAAGTATTGGTCTCGCCCTTCGGTTGTCCCACTCGTTAAGTGGCGGAACAACCGGCATTCTTCCTTTAACCAAATTAGTTTCAACAGATGATGAAATTATTTTGGAAATTCCTGAAAATATGGCCGTATTAAGCGGTGTTCACGTTGAAAACAGACTTGCATCTCTCGGTGACAGTCTTGGAAAACGATCTTCCATCCGGATTATTCCAGTTCAATAATCCGGATTTTTTTACCATTTGCGGTGAAGGCAATTTTACCTTCTTTGAGCGCTAAGGCGTCTTTACCAAACATCTCGAAGCGCCAGCCTTTAAGGGCAGGGACATCGGCGCCATCATCCGCTGCTATTTTTTCAAGATCGCTTGATGAACAAACCAGTTTTTGTGCAACTTCATTTTCCTCGCAGCGCATTTTTAAAAGAACGCGCAGCAGATCCATCAACGGCCCCATTCCCTTAGGGAGTGGTTTCTTCTGGGCAACAACCGGACAGTCTTCCATTGGAAGTTCAATGCCAGCTTGGATAGCGGCAAGTAAACCCGCACCCATTTTACCATCAGCAAATTTGCGGCCAATACCCCGAACATGTGAGAGCTTTTCTTCATTCGCCGGTGGATTAGATGCAATTTCAAGTAAGGCTTCGTCCCGCATCACACGATTTCGAGGAATGTTCTGGCGATGAGCCTGACTTTCCCGCCATGCTGCTATTGCCTGTAGGATCGCGAGGAAGCGCGGCTTGATATTTCGTGATTTAATTCGTTTCCAAGCGTTTTCAGGTGGAATAAAATAAGTTTCTGGAGCTTCCAGAACCTTCATTTCTCCGGTAAGCCATTCTTCACGCCCGGTTTCTTTCAATTTTTCTTTAAGCTTTGCGTAAACCACCCGTAAATGAGTCACATCTGCTTCTGCATATGTCAGCTGCCGATCACTTAACGGGCGCCGTGACCAATCAGTGAAACGTGATGATTTATCGATTTGCGCACCAGTGAGGCTGGCTACCAAAGTATCGTATCCAACAGACTCGCCAAAGCCGCAAACCATCGCTGCAACTTGTGTGTCAAAAATAGGTGTTGGAACTTCACCGTTTAGGTGATGGAAAATTTCTAGATCCTGACGGCCCGCATGAAAGACTTTTAAGACCTTGGGGTTTTGTAAAAGATCAAACAAAGGCTGCAGAGAAATGCCGTCTGCTAACGGATCAATAATCGCAGATTCGTCGTCACTGGCAATTTGAACAAGGCATAGTTCTGGCCAAAAGGTGCTTTCGCGCAAAAATTCAGTATCAATTGTGACGTATGGATACTCAGACAATCTTTGGCACAAGGTCGAAAGGTCGTCTGTATTTGTGACTATTTGCATTAAGTCTCTTTTTCTTTTTGGGCAGTCTCTCTTCGGATTTAGAGCCTGAATTCAACTAAAATTTCCACTAAACACAAGGTTAGTCCATTTTATTACACAAAGGAAGGTTGGCGTGCGTTAAAAAAGCATGTAATACAAGGCCTTTGACGCCCTTCTTTGGGTATCCTGGTCCCTGACAAGCAATAAGAGAACCCTGATGCATAGTTATCGTACACATACTTGCGCTGAACTTCGTGACAGCGATGTTGGAAAAACAGTCCGCCTATCCGGTTGGGTTCATCGTAAACGTGACCATGGAAATTTGTTGTTTATTGACCTGCGGGACCATTACGGAATTACCCAATGCGTCATTGAAACAGATGTCGACATTTTTCCGCAAGTTGAAGCCGTCCGTTCGGAAAGTGTTATCACAGTAACGGGAAAAGTTGTGGCTCGCGCAGGCGATTCCATCAACCCGAACTTGCCGACAGGTCAAGTTGAGCTTGATATTGCAGAATTCGAATTGCAGTCAGCTGCTGAAGACCTTCCAATGCCTGTCTTTGGTGAACAAGAATATCCGGAAGACATTCGCCTTCGTCATCGGTATCTCGATCTTCGCCGGGAACGCTTGCATAACAATATCGTCCTGCGCTCAAAAATTATCTCTGCCTTGCGCACATCTATGCAAGATCAGGGCTTCATGGAGTTCCAAACTCCAATTTTGACAGCATCATCACCAGAAGGCGCTCGTGACTTTTTGGTTCCAAGCCGTATGCACCCTGGTCAGTTCTATGCATTGCCACAAGCACCGCAGCAGTTCAAACAGCTCGTTATGATGTCTGGCTTTGATCGCTACTTCCAAATCGCCCCTTGTTTCCGCGATGAAGATGCACGCGCAGATCGTAGCCCCGGCGAATTTTACCAGCTTGATATTGAGATGGCTTACGTCACTCAAGAAGACGTTTTCCAAGCAGTTGAACCAGTTCTGACCAAAGTCTTCCAAGACTTCGCAGGCGACCGTGTTGTTGAAACACCGTTTGTGCGTATTCCTTTCTCTGAAGCGATGATGAAATACGGATCTGATAAACCGGATCTTCGTAATCCAATTATCTTGTCAGACGTTAGTGAAGTCTTCCGCGATTCTGGATTTGGTCTATTTGCAAAATCTGTTGCAAGTGGATCAGTCGTTCGCGCAATTCCAGCACCGGGTGCAGGTAGTAAAGCACGTAGCTTCTTTGATAAAATGAACGATTGGGCCCGTAAAGAAGGCGCAGGTGGCCTAGGTTACATCATCTTTAAGGATGGCGAGGCAAAGGGTCCAATTGCCAAAAACCTTGATGCAGATCGCATCGCCCAAATTCAAGAAATCACAGGCGTCTCTGATGGGGACGGCATTTTCTTCGCGTGTGATAAAGAACTGAAAGCTGCTGAACTTGCTGGTAAAGCCAGAAATATTGTCGGTAACGATCTTGATATCTGCGAAAAGAACGTATTCAAGTTCTGCTGGGTTATTGATTTCCCAATGTTCGAATATGACGAAAAAGAAAAGAAACTCGATTTCAGTCATAATCCATTCTCAATGCCGCAGGGTGGCCTTGAAGCTCTGGAGAATATGGATCCTTTGGATATCAAAGGGTATCAGTATGATATCGTCTGTAATGGTATTGAACTTTCATCCGGTGCGATCCGAAACCATCGCCCTGAAATCATGATGAAAGCCTTTGAAATTGCAGGTTACGATGCCAGTGTCGTTGAAGAACGTTTTGGCGGCATGTTGAATGCCTTTAAATATGGCGCGCCTCCCCATGGTGGTATCGCTCCAGGTGTTGACCGCATTGTTATGATGCTGGCTGACGAGCCAAATATTCGGGAAGTTATTTTGTTTCCGATGAACCAACAAGCACAAGATTTAATGATGCAGGCGCCGGCGCCAGTTCCGTCAAAAAATCTTCGTGAATTGCATATTCGAACAGTAATGCCGGACCCAAAACCGCAAGGTTGATGCCTGCATTACCGTTAGAGATTAAAAGCCCGGGTAGTTCCGGGCTTTTCTTTGCTCTTTTTTAAGGATTACCCTTGTAGAGTAACTTTAAATTAGAGGGTATGCATAGTGTCAACATCTGAAAAAATGAATGATCTTAGAGACGATAAAGAGCGATTTGTTGCTTTTTCGTTTGCCGCAGCCGATTTGCTGATCGAACTGGATCAGAGTGGTGTCATTTGCTTTGTCTCAGGTGCCGCTAAAGGTATTACAGGTAAAGATATTAAAGAATTAATGGGAATGAAGTTCGAGGATGTTCTCGACCCCATCGATCGACGTGTCATTACTTACCTTCTTCAAAATATGTCTGAAGGTGAACGTATTAGCCCAGTGGGAGCACGGATGGCGAATACAAATGTATCGTCCATTGTTGGGGCGTGTAGCTTGCCGCGAACCCATGGTCATATTTATCTGACAATTAACGTTACGGGTCTTCCCGCAGCCCAATCTCTTTCTGTTAATCGGGACGGAGAAACGGGCTTACTAGATAAAAATGATTTTGTGAAACTTGCCAATGATCAATTATCCCTTGCCTCAGAGACTGGGCAAGAGTTGGAACTGACCTTGTTGCATTTAGATAATATCCGCGATATGGCGGCGAATACTACAGAACAGGGAATGGATGAGTTCCTTGATAAGATGGGTGGTATTTTGCGGAGTTATTCATTTGGTGGCGATTCAGCTGGCCGAATTGATGGTGACAAATACGGCGTTTTACACAGTAAATCTTTTGATGGTAAAATCCTGCAAGACAAAGTTGAAAACCTTTCCGATGAGGTGTCACCTGGCCACGGTATCACAGTTTCTCCTAGCAGTATTGATCTGGATAAGGGACAATTGTCATCGGAAAACGCAAGCAATGCATTGATGTTTGTCGTGAATAGCTTCGTTAATACAGAAGACAAAATATTCTCAATTCAAAATCTCGCGGATGGTTTGCAAGGGCGCATGGAAAACACCATGAACCGCATATCGACCTTGAAGAGTGTCTTTCAAAAACATCAATTTAAACTCGTCTATCAACCGATTGTCGGTTTGTTGGATGAAAAAATACATCATCACGAGGTGCTCTGCCGTTTTAAGGACGGAGAGTCTCCGTACGAGACTGTGACGTTTGCTGAGGAAGTCGGAATTATTCTTGATCTTGATTTGGCTGTGGTCAAAAAAGCTCTGGATTATTTGAAAACATTTAAACCTAAGGGGGAAGACACGCCGAACCTTGCGGTTAATATATCCGGCCACTCTATGGAAAATGACCCCTTCATTGATTCGCTAAATGTTCTGCTCGACCAGAATAAAGACGTCAGCGGACATATGGGGATTGAGATTACGGAAACCAGCCAAATCAACGATTTGGTTCGCTCAGACAGAATTATTCAAAATTTCAGGCAAAAGGGTATTCATGTCAGCCTAGATGATATGGGTGCTGGCGCGGCTTCGTTCCAATATATTAGGGCACTGACCACTGATTTTGTGAAAATAGATGGTGCCTATGTCAGGGACGTCTTGAACAACGATCGTGATCAGGCAATTCTGCGGTGCATGGCAAGGCTCTGTATGGATCTCAAAATAGGAACCATTGCCGAAATGGTAGAGACTAGAGAACAAGCAACCCTACTTAAGCAAGCCGGTGTTGATTACGGGCAAGGATGGCTCTTTAGTAAACCTGTCGATGAGATAATTTCTCCGAAGGTAAAGCGCACAGTTTCTGTAAATGCACGCCGCAAAGGTTTCAAAACTGGATGGGGTTAAGCCCAAATACTCTGTCCAATTGAACAGAGCATTCAGATTTAGATAATTTACAAAATTGCTGGCAAGTTTAACTCATGTTCACGGGCGCATTCTTTTGCAATGTCATACCCTGCATCAGCATGCCTCATCACACCAGTAGCTGGATCATTCCAAAGCACTCTCTCAATTCGTTTTGCAGCTTCGTCGGTTCCATCGCAGCAGATAACCACGCCAGAATGCTGACTAAACCCCATTCCAACGCCGCCGCCGTGATGGATACTAACCCATGTTGCGCCAGATGCTGTGTTTAACAATGCGTTGAGCAGGGGCCAATCCGATACAGCATCGGATCCGTCTTTCATGGATTCTGTTTCTCTATTTGGGGATGCCACAGACCCAGAATCAAGATGATCACGACCGATAACCACAGGTGCGCTCAATTCACCTGTTTTGACCATTTCATTAAAGGCCAACCCCAAACGGTGACGATCCCCAAGGCCTACCCAGCATATTCTCGCTGGGAGTCCTTGGAACTCGATACGCTCGCTCGCCAAATCCAACCAGTTATGAAGATGTTCATTGTCAGGGATCAACTCACGAACCTTTGCATCGGTTTTTCGAATATCTTCCGGATCTCCAGATAGCGCTGCCCATCGAAAGGGTCCGATACCTCTACAAAATAACGGACGGATATAGGCGGGCACGAACCCTGGAAAACTGAACGCAGTCTCCAGTCCTTCTTCAAATGCCATTTGGCGAATGTTATTTCCATAATCCACTGTGGGGATGCCCGCTTCAGAAAAGGCGACCATAGCCTCGACCTGAACTCTCATAGAGGCTCTAGCGGCTTTTTCAACGCCTTTGGGATCGTTTTGTTGGCCGTCTAACCACTGGGCCATTGACCAATTTTGCGGAAGATACCCATTTATCGGATCATGGGCAGATGTCTGATCTGTCACCATATCGGGCCGAACACCCCGTTTGACTAATTCTGGGAATATATCTGCCGCGTTTCCAACTAAACCAACTGACTTTGCCTCTCCAGCTGCTGTCCATTTGTCGATCATGGCAAGGGCTTCATCTAGTGTATCAGCCTTTTCATCCACATAACGGGTGCGTTTCCTGAAATCAATTTTCTCTTCGTTACATTCAACAGCTAGGCAGCATGCCCCCGCCATTACAGCGGCCAATGGTTGCGCGCCGCCCATGCCGCCAAGGCCACCGGTTAATATCCATTTGCCTTTCATGCTACCGCCATAATGTTGGCGTCCGGCTTCAACGAAGGTCTCGTAGGTGCCTTGGACAATGCCTTGGCTCCCAATATAGATCCACGATCCGGCTGTCATTTGCCCGTACATCATCAAACCCGCTTTATCGAGCTTGTTAAAGTGATCCCAGTTCGCCCAGTTGGGAACTAAATTTGAGTTGGCGATTAAAACACGGGGGGCATCTTCATGTGTTTTAAACACACCGACGGCTTTTCCAGATTGAACCAGCAGAGTTTCATCACTTTCAAGCGCCTTCAACTGCTCCGTAATGATATCGAAATCTTTCCAAGTTCGAGCAGCCCGACCAATACCGCCATAGACAACGAGCTCATTGGGGTTTTCTGCCACATCAGGATCCAGATTATTCATCAGCATTCGCAAGGGGGCTTCGGTAAGCCAAGATTTTGCATTTAATTTTGGGCCGCGCGGGGAACGAACTTCACGAATGTTATGACGAGGATTAGTCATTCTTTTCTCCAATGAATAAGTCTTTAAGCATCGATTTTTATGTGAGGAAGGGACGCGTACCCAACTGCAGCGCAGAACTCACCAGTTTTGAGCAATTCTGCCGCTTTCTCCAAGTCAGGAGATAGATACCTGTCCTCCGCCACTGCTGTGATATCTTGACGAATACGGGCAATACATTTTTCAAGTTTAGGGCTCGTTTTATGAGGTCCCCGAAACTCAATTCCCTGAGCCGCGCACAATCCTTCAATGCCGAGTATCCGTTCAAGGTTGGCAGTCATTATCAACAATCGCCTTGCCGCGTGACAGGCCATGGAAACGTGATCCTCCTGATTGGCCGATGTGGGAGTGGAATCCACAGATGCGGGATGTGCCATTTGTTTGTTTTCTGACATCAATGCCGCAGAAGTTACTTCAGCAATCATCAGGCCAGAATTCAGCCCAGGATTTGGAGATAAAAAGGCGGGAAGTCCGAAACTCAGTGCAGGATCAACCAACAGCGAGATCCTTCGTTGGGATATTGATCCAATTTCTGCTACTGCAAGCGCAATTTGATCAGCAGCAAAAGCGACAGGTTCAGCATGAAAATTACCGCCAGAGACAATGGATCCATCTGATAGAGTTAAGGGATTATCGGTGACGGCGTTTGCTTCAATTTCCAACGTTTTGGCAGTTTGGCGCAATAAATCAATGACGGCCCCCATAACTTGGGGCTGACATCGGATGCAGTACGGGTCTTGGACGCGGGTATCACCTTCACGGTGCGTTTCCCGAATTTCAGACCCCGCCATAAGGGCGCGAAGCGTATAACCCGCATCAATTTGACCTTGATGGCCACGAAGCAAATGAATCTCGGGATGAAACGGCGCTCCGGATCCCATCGCGGCATCTGTGGAAAGGGCGCCAGTTATTAAGGCCGATTGTGCGCAGTTCCAAGCCTTGAACAAGCCAATCAATGCAAGCGCAGTAGAGGCTTGCGTCCCATTTATAAGAGCTAAGCCTTCTTTTGGTCCCAGAATAAGCGGCTTAATTTCGGCTCTTTGAAGCGCTTCATTGCCACTCATGTGAACGCCATCAAGATATGCCTCGCCTTCACCGATCATTACTGCGGCCATATGGGCAAGTGGTGCAAGATCACCGGATGCACCGACAGATCCTTGCGCCGGTATAAATGGAATGACGTTCTTTTCCGCCATAACCTCTAACTGCTCAATAACTTGCCAACGGACACCGGAGGCACCACGGCCCAGTGACAAAAGTTTAAGCGCCATTATTAGGCGGACGATATTCTCATCCAGTGGATCACCAACACCACTGCAATGAGACAGAATAAGATTTCTTTGAAGAGTTTCAGTGTCTTCTGAGGGTATCTTAATGCTGGCAAGTTTACCAAAACCGGTGTTTACACCATAGACGGCTTCACCACCATTTGCTGCGGCGAGGATCAATGCAGCGCTTTTCTCAACAGCCGGTTTGACTGATCTCTCGATTTTAACAGGCGTGCAAGTTTGGGCAATTTTTCGTAAGTCGGCTAAGGACGCATTCCCGGGGGTTAGGGTAAGTGTCATTTCAATCTCCGCGAATTGATTGGTAAAGCGGGTTGAAACCCACACGATACGATAGTTCAGACGGGTGTTCTACGTTCCAAATGGCAAGCTCTGCCAATTTACCAACTTCGAGAACACCAATTTCGTTTTGAAGGCCAAGGGCTTGGGCGGCATTACGTGTCGTCCCAGTAAGAGCCTCTTCTGGTGTCAGTTTAAATAATGTACATCCCATGTTCATGGTCAGTAGAAGCGATGTCAGGGGGGATGAACCCGGATTACAGTCAGTTGCAAGTGCCATGGGCACGCCTGCGCTCCGAAGGGTATCAATGGGCGGAAGCCTACTTTCCCGAAGCGTGTAGAAGGCACCGGGCAGGATTACAGCAACGCTGCCCGATTGTTTTAAAGCCTGCACGCCGTCTTCATCCAAATATTCAAGATGATCTGCTGATAGAGCACCGTAGGATGCGGCAAGGGCAGCCCCTCCCAGATTTGAGAGTTGTTCTGAATGAATTTTAACGGGCAATGATAGCTCAGCTGCTTTGTCAAAAACCCGTTTAACTTCGCCTGGAGAAAATGCAATCCCCTCGCAGAAGGCGTCTACCGCATCTATGAGATTTTCAGCAGCACCAAGATCCATAGCAGGCAGGCAAACTTCCAACAGATACTCATTATTACGGCCAGCATATTCTGGCGGTAATGCATGAGCCCCGAGGAAGGTTGTTTTAATTCGAACGGACCGCAGCTTTTCAAGCTGACGGGCAGCGCGCAGCATTTTTAACTCATCAGCAATTGTTAAGCCATATCCCGATTTAATTTCGATCGTTGCCACGCCTTCGCTAAGCAATGCGTCAAGGCGGGGCAATGCATCTTGCACCAATTCACTTTCAGACATCTCTCGAGTGTTGCGGACGGTTGACATAATACCGCCGCCACTTCGTGAGATTTCCTCGTAACTTGCGCCTTTTAACCTAAGTTCAAATTCCCGTGCCCGATTGCCACCGTAGACAAGATGTGTGTGGCAATCAATTAGGGCGGGGGTCGTCAAACGGCCTTGCAGATCAATGCGTTCCCAACGATCGTCACTGTAAGTCGCGGGTAAATCTCTGGCAGCACCTATCCACTGGATTTTGCCGTCAGAGATGACAATTGTCCCGTTCTCTATCAAACCATAGTCGTCAGAAATAGCCGGAGATAGTGTTGCTAAAGTCGTATTTATATAAATCTTCTCGGTCAAAGTAGGTCCTTTAAGGATTGCTTTGTGTAGTCATATTGATATTATGTATAGACATAATACGTCAATCAAATTAATTGAAAATATTGAAAAGGTTGGTATCAGGGCCTTGATCAAGTTTACGAGATACAGGTATGTTATTGTTTTAAGGGAATAATTTTGGGATACGTTCGTGAAAACACCTAAATTGTCGTCATTTCAGGCCATAAAAACAGATATTATGGCGAAAATTAAAAGCCGGCACTGGCCTGTAGGCGAAATTATCCCAGGCGAAGAGCAACTCGCAGCAGATTATGGCTGTTCCAGAATGACAGTGAACCGCGCCTTGCGGGAGCTTGCTGAAGATGGAATAGTCGAACGAAAACGTAAATCGGGAACACGGGTTGCCCATCAGCCGGCGAGAGCCGCAAAATTACAAATTCCCATTGTGCGGAAAGAAATTGAAGCAAAAGGCGCCGCATACAGATACGCGCTCATAGAGAACAC
>CAJXWA010000005.1 GCA_913062525.1 uncultured Alphaproteobacteria bacterium
ACAGATACCTCTTTGCCAAAATATTACGTGCTTGAGATGTTTCCCTACCCTTCAGGCAACATTCATATTGGTCATGTGAGAAACTACACCATGGGCGATGTTGTTGCGCGCTATAAGCGGGCACGCGGCTTTAATGTTTTGCATCCCATGGGCTGGGACGCTTTTGGGTTGCCTGCAGAAAACGCAGCACGTGATAAAAATGTTCATCCGGCTGAATGGACATATGCAAATATTGCCAATATGCGCCGGGAACTTAAATCCATGGGGTTATCTCTGGATTGGAGCAAAGAACTTGCCACCTGTCATCCGGGATATTATGGGAAACAACAGGAACTCTTCCTTGATTTCATGAGAGACGAACTGGTTTACCGCAAAGAAACGTGGGTAAACTGGGATCCAATAGACATGACGGTTCTTGCAAACGAGCAAGTCATCGATGGTCGGGGCTGGCGTTCTGGCGCGCTCGTTGAGAAACGAAAACTAAACCAATGGATGTTCCGCATTGCCGATTATAGCGAAGCGTTGCTCGATGGCCTCGATACTCTTGACCGTTGGCCCGACCGCGTCCGCTTGATGCAAGAAAACTGGATTGGGAAATCCAAGGGCGCCCGTGTGCAGTTCAAAATCGCCGGTACGGACCAAGATCTGGAAATTTATACCACCCGGCCTGATACTCTCTATGGCGCAAGTTTCATGGCAGTAGCTGCCGACCACCCCCTTGCTCAAAAACTAATGCCTGATAACTCAGCCATCGCAGACTTCGTTGCTGAATGCCATCGTATGGGAACCAGTGAAGAGGCTATTGAAAAAGCTGAGAAAAAGGGCGTGGATACTGGTCTTCGGGCCGAACATCCGTTCATTGAAGGCAAAACACTTCCTATCTATGTGGCTAATTTTGTACTTATGGAATATGGCACGGGCGCTATTTTTGCCTGTCCTGCTCATGATCAACGGGATCTTGATTTTGCCCGCAAATACGGCCTTGAGGTTACCCGTGTGGTCGCCGATGCCGACGGAAATGAAGCAGATGTCGAGACAGAGGCCTATACAGGCCCCGGTACTCTAATTAATTCAGGATTCCTTAACGGTCTTGAAGCAGATGACGCGAGAAAGAAAGCCGTTGCCCGCCTCGTAGAGCTAGATCAAGGCGTTGAGACAACAAACTACCGTCTTCGCGACTGGGGACTTTCTCGCCAAAGATATTGGGGTTGCCCAATACCTGTGGTTCATTGTGAAGCCTGCGGTACTGTTCCTGAAAAAGCTGAAAACCTACCCATCGTCCTTCCTGATGACGTTACGTTCGACAAGCCGGGCAATCCACTTGATCATCACCCGAGCTGGAAACACACCAACTGTCCATCTTGCGGAAAGGCAGCTATCCGCGAGACAGATACGATGGATACTTTTGTCGATTCGTCATGGTATTTCTCAAGATTCTGCGCCCCTCGCAATGACAAACCAGTGAGCCAAGCAGATGTGGATTACTGGCTACCTGTGGATCAATATATCGGCGGTATCGAACATGCTATTTTGCATCTTTTGTATTCCCGTTTTTTCTCTCGCGCCATGAAAGAGACCGGCGCCGTTGAGTTTACGGAGCCGTTTGATGGTTTGTTTACGCAAGGAATGGTGACCCACGAGACCTATAAAAGTGCCGACGGCGCGTGGTTATTCCCACAAGATGTCACCCAAAATGATGCGGGAGAGCCCGTTCATATTGAAACAGGGGCCTCTGTTACCATTGGCGGCGTTGAGAAAATGTCCAAATCCAAGAAAAACGTGGTGGACCCCGGCGAAATTATCGACAAGTTTGGTGCCGATGCCGCCCGCTGGTTTGTCTTATCCGACAGCCCTCCTGATCGCGACATGGAATGGACTGATGCCGGCGCGACCGGTGCATGGCGTTTCAAACAACGTTTGCATCGCTTTATAGAGGAAAACCTCGATAATATCGTGGCATTAGATGCGCCAGAGCCTTCTGAGTTTTGTGACCAGGCAACAGCACTTCGAAAAGAGGGACACAAAACCCTCATGCATGTCACGGACAGCATCGAGAAATTGCACTTTAACAATGCCATTGCCCGTATTTACGAGTTTATGAAGACCCTTGGCGACTTCAAAGCAACCGGAAAACCTGGAAGTGATTGGGCATTGCGCGAAGCCATGGAGATCATGGTGAGTGTCGTCGGTCCAATGATGCCGCATCTCACTGAGGAGCTATGGGAGATGCTAGGTCACAAGACAATTCTTGCAGACAGCCCATGGCCAACTCTTATAGAAGAGCTAACGGTGGATAACACTGTCACCATCGCTGTTCAGGTAAAAGGGAAATTACGGGCCACCATCGAAGTTCAAAAGGATGCCCCCTCTGATGCAGTTGAGGCACTGGCTCTTGCAGAAGAAAGCGTTATCAAGGCAATTGGAGAAAACCCGATCCGCAAAGTTATTGTGGTTCCGAATCGGATTGTGAATATTGTTATATAGATTAACCATTATACTAGCTGTTCTTACTGCAGTTGCGGGTTGCGGCTTCCAACCCCTTTATGGAAGCCAGACAACCAATGCAAAAGTAACAGTCAGCCTGGAACAAACCTACGTTCTTCCCATTGAAGACCGGGTAGGTCAGATTGTCCGCAATCAACTTCTTGATAAAATCTCTCCGAAGGGCCTCCCATCAAGAGCCACTTATCAATTATCTGTAACATTACGCGAGCAAAAACAAGGACTTGCCATCGATACTACAGATTCCACCAATCGGTATAATTTGACAATTTTTGCCAAATACAAACTTCTAGACACCACGGGCAAGAAAACGATTTATGCAGGCAGTGCGCAGTCTATTGCCTCCTATAATATTGTGAGTTCCGATTTTGCCAACCTTGCCGCAGAGAAAAATGCGCGAAAACGGTCAGCAATCGTGGTCTCTGAAGAAATCCATCGGCAGTTGTCTGTATTTTTGTCGAGGTAGCTATTTTTGGAACTTCGCCCAGCTCAGTTTTCATCCTTCATAAAGGCTCCGGACAAGGATCTCCGTATATTTCTGGTCTATGGCCCTGATGAGGGGCTTGTTCGCGAACGGGCGAAACAATTATCACTTACTGTTCTTGAAACCCTAGACGACCCATTTTGTTACGCTGAGATCGAAGCCGGGAATTTGGACGGTGACCCTGCCAGGTTAAGAGATGAGATCGAAGCCATCTCCATGATGGGCGGCGAGCGCGTTGTCCGTCTCAGAAGTGCGGGCAATGTCCATGCCAAACTCATTCAATCTGTGCTAGACGCGGATTTTTCCAATACTCTTCTGGTAATTGAAGCCGGTGACATCAAAAAGACAACTGCTTTGGTGAAATCCATCACCGGCCTTAGCAATGGTGCTGCCGTTGCCTGTTACCATGATAAAGCTCAAGATGTTGGCTCTCTCATACGGGACGTTTTGGGCGAAGCCGGATTAACAGTGGCGAGTGATGCCACAGACTACCTCAGAAAAAACCTCGGAAGTGACCGCTCCATCTCCCGCCAGGAACTGATCAAGCTCACTCTCTACATGGGAGCTACCGGCGCTACCGTAACGCTTGAAGATGCAAAAGCCGTTATCGGCGACAGTTCTGCCGAAAGTGTGTTCGATGTCGTTGATGCCGCTCTGCTTGGAAATTTACCGGGACTAGAGGCATCGCTTAACAAAGCTTTTTTTGCAGGCGAGTCGGCCATAACTTTTTTGCGTCTCATACAAGGGCAACTCAAACAGCTCCATAAAGCCGCGAGTTTCGCTGAAACTGGGGTTCCATTGGGCGTAGCTCTCAAAAAAGCTGCTATTCCGCCCTTCAATCAAAAAAAGGCAGAGGCACAAATTGGACGGCGCGGCGGCCGCCATTTTGCGCAGTGTCTCGATATAATTTTGAAAGCGGAACTGGATTGTAAAACGACAGGGTCTCCCGCAGAAACTCTTTGCAGACGAGCTTTACTGAGAGTTTGTATGGCTAATCGAAATCGCTAAATCATTGATTTTAGTGAAAATCTTCGTCTAAAGCTGAAGTCATATCACCTTGAAAGCTTTCTTCTTCAACTGGCTCGCCTGTGGCATGACGGGTTAGTCTTCGACAAATATCGTCTAATTGATCGAGATGATCATAGGAAATTGTGATCTCCCCGCCCCGTTCTGCGTGGTGATTTATGCTAACTTTGAGCCCAATTGCCGCAGATAGATCCCCCTCTAGAGCGAGCGTATCCTGATCTTTCGTAGGACGGGACACTGAGCGCGCTGTATTTGAGGGTTTTTTCTGGGCCAATTTCTCTGCTTTACGTACAGATAACCCTTCATCGACAATTTTTCGCGCTAACTTCTCTGGGTCACCCGCTGTGATAACGGCGCGGGCTGCACTCGCACTCAAATCACCTGATCTGATCATTTTCTGAACACTGGTTGGAAGCGTCAAAAGCCGCATAATATTTGTCACATGCGATCGGCTTTTACCCAGCTGCTTGGCCAGAATTTCCTGCGTGTAGTCAAATTCATCGGCAAGACGCCGGTACCCTTCTGCTTCTTCGATGGCAGAAAGGTCTTCTCGTTGAATATTCTCAATGATCGCAATTTCAAGACTATCCACATCGGACAAGTCTTTGATAATTACTGGAACTTGGTGCAACTTTGCCATCTGGGCCGCACGCCACCGCCGTTCCCCGGCAATAATCTCAAACGAGCCATTATCTGCTGGATCACGGCGAACAAGAATTGGCTGTAACACACCTTTTTCTGCAATGGAATCTGATAAACTTTGCAGCGCTTCCTGATCCCAATCCTGTCTTGGCTGAAACGGGCTTGGGTGCATTTGTTCGACAGGGACATCCTTCGAAGTGCGTATTTTATCAAGTTCAGAATAGTCTGCAGCGACGTCATCTCCCAAAAGGGCTGACAATCCGCGACCTAATTTCTTTTTTCCAACTTCATCAGACATGATCGACCACAATTCGTTATTAGGCTGCACATAAGCGTTTTTCACGCCGTATCACTTCACTCGCCAGCTTGATATAAGCCTGACTGCCCGCGCAACGATGATCATAAATCAAGACGGGTTTGCCGTGGCTTGGTGCTTCTGACACTCGAACATTACGCGGAATTACTGTCTCATAAACCTTGTCACCCAGGTAGTCACGTACATCTTGTGCCACCTGATCAGATAACTTGTTGCGTTTATCATACATCGTCAACACAACACCTTGAATTTCCAACTTGGAATTAAGAGTATTCTTAACGCGCTCAATGGTTTTTATCAGTAAGCTCAAGCCTTCCAACGCAAAAAACTCACACTGCAAGGGAACTATTACTGCCTGAACGGCAACTAAAGCGTTTAAAGTCAACAAGTTAAGCGATGGAGGGCAATCGATAAGGATGTAGTCATATTTCTCTTTTACAGGCTCAATTGCCTCCACCAATCGGTGGCTGCGCCGATCCATTTCAATCAATTCCAACTCAGCACCCGTTAGGTCCGGTGTTGAAGGAACTAAATCCAAGTTTGGAATTAGGCTCGGGCAAATAGCATCTTCCATCATGATGTCGCCCATAAGAACATCATAAACATTACGCTCACGATTAAATCGGTCAATACCAAGTCCTGTACTGGCATTCCCTTGAGGGTCAATATCAATAATAAGGACTGATTGTCCAACTGCGGCAAGCGCCGTTGCAAGGTTTATGGTCGTCGTGGTTTTACCAACCCCGCCTTTTTGATTAGCGACTGCGAGGATACGTGATGTTCCTACGATACGAAGCTCTTCCATTTTTGCCCCCTGCTTAAACGCGGGAGACGTTCCTTAATTCAAGAACACTTCCCTCGCTACTGGATAAACTTTGATGTTTAGTTGGATTCATTCTCCAACATTTTGCGGCTTGGGTCAATTCCGCATCTACATCTTGTCCTTTTAAATATAAATAGACTGTTTCATCCGTCGCGAAATTTTCCGAATATTCCAACAGTTTTTCAAGTGATGCAAGGGCTCTCGCTGAAATTACAGTGGCCGGAAACGGCTCTACAGCGTCAATCCGTTTCGTATGGATAGTGATCGGGGTCGATGTTTCACGTGAAACCTCCCGCATGAATTGACACTTCCGATGATCACTTTCGATAACATGAACATCAAAGTCACTAGCCATGGCCACGATCAAAGCGGGGAATCCAGCACCGCTCCCCATGTCTATCCAAACACCTTTATCAGACGGTGCATGTTTTAGGACTTGATGGCTATCGAGAACATGACGCTCCCATACATCTGGCAAACTTTTGTTACTCACCAAGTTAATGGCCTTCTGCCATTTAGTAAGAAGCGCAACATACGTGGAAAACTTCTCCAGTGTTTCACGTGAAACACCGGTAAGTTTCTGAAATTCCTGTTCAGTCATTTAAAGAGGTTACCCTGCTTGTTTGCGGTGATCACCGCGCTTTACATAGGAAAGAAGAGCTGTCAGCGCAGCTGGTGTAACACCAGATATACGGGCCGCCTGCCCTAATGTATCAGGCCGTGTATCAGTGAGCTTCTGACAAACTTCAGACGACAGGCCGCCAATATCTTGGTAGTTCAAAGTCGACGGTATAATCAAGGATTCGTCTTTTCTGAAATCACGAACGTCAGCTCTCTGCCGTTCTAGATACCCTTTGTATTGAGCATCAATGGCAATTTGTTCCAATACATCTATAGAAAAATGGTTTGTTTCTGGCCAGATGGCTTGAATGGCCGTCATATCAATGTCCGGATAGGCTAGTAAGTCCGATGCCGTCCTACGTACACCGTCTTGATTAACGTGTAATCCATGGGACTTGGCTTCATTCGGAGTCAATTTTAATGCATCAAACAAGGAATGAGCTGTTTTCAAGTCAGCTTGCTTCTTTGTAAATGCCTCTGCTCGCTCCGCACCGACACAGCCGATTTCAAGGCCCAGGCCAGTCAAACGCGTATCTGCATTATCAGCCCGAAGGATTAGTCGGTACTCCGCTCGTGATGTAAACATACGATATGGCTCTTTAGTCCCGCGCGTGACCAGATCATCAACCATCACTCCCATATAAGCATCTGCCCGATCAAGGATAAACACACCGTCCCCGCTTGCAGCACGCGCTGCGTTTAGGCCAGCAAGCAATCCTTGGGCCGCGGCCTCCTCATAGCCTGTCGTGCCATTGATCTGACCGGCAAGATACAAGTTCTTGAGTTTGCGTGTCTCTAAAGTATGTCTCAGTTCCCGAGGATCGATGAAATCATATTCAATGGCGTATCCAGGCTGATAAAACTCAACCTTTTCAAGGCCCGGAATAGTTTGTAAGAAGGCCACTTGAACGTCTGCCGGTAGTGACGTGGACATCCCGTTCGGGTAAATCGTATCCACATCCAGACCCTCAGGTTCTAAAAAGATCTGATGACTGTTTTTGTCAGCAAACCGAACGACTTTATCTTCAATAGACGGACAGTAACGCGGCCCTGTACCCGTAATCTCACCTGAATACATGGGTGCACGGTGCAAATTGTCTCGAATAACCTGATGGGTATTGTCATTGGTATAAGTGATATGGCACGGGATCTGTGGCGTTGTGATCTCGGTCGTTAAAAACGAAAAAGGAACTGGGACATCATCCCCTGGTTGTTCTTCAAGAATTTTCCAGTTAATGGTCTTCCCATCCAAGCGAGCCGGAGTCCCTGTTTTCAGGCGGCCAAGATCAAACCCTGCCCGCTCCAATGTGGCCGACAGTCCATTTGAAGGATCATCACCTAGACGGCCCGCCGGGATTTTCTTTTCTCCCATATGGATCAAGCCGCGTAAGAAGGTTCCGGTAGTCAAAATAACTTTGCCAGCGCGAATTTCGGTTCCATCAGCTGTAATAACACCTAACACCTGATCATCCTTTGTGATCAAGTCTTCAACAGCCGCGGCCATAATCTCTAGATTGGCTTGATTGGCCAGCGCTTCTTGCATGGCCTTTTTATAGAGTTCGCGATCTGACTGAGCTCTCGGCCCCCGAACAGCTGGTCCTTTGCGGCGGTTCAATAATCTGAACTGAATACCCGCTGCATCGGCCACTCGGCCCATAACGCCATCAAGGGCATCGATCTCACGCACAAGATGACCCTTCCCTAACCCACCAATAGCTGGGTTACAGGACATGGCCCCAATAGTGTCTAGTTTGTGGGTCAATAACAGGGTCGTCGCGCCCACACGTGCTGAGGCGGCAGCGGCTTCACAGCCAGCATGTCCCCCACCAATTACAATTACATCATATACAGTCATGGGGGCCAATGTATGAATAGGGGATCAAAAGTCAAAGCAATTATGAACATGGCTGTCATGATGGCATGTTTCACGTGAAACATGCGGCAGACTGGTCACTTTCCAATACAGAAATCACCGAAAACAACATCCAGAACATCTTCGACATCCACACGTCCTGTGATTCGACCAAGGGCGCGTGCAGCAAGGCGGACGTCTTCCGCAGCAAGCTCCGGATCTGGGGCATTATCAAACCTTGAAAGAGCTTCTGTACAGTCTTCCAACGCCTGCCTGTGACGAACACGGGTCAAGGAGGGAGCACCGGAAACATCAAGCCGATCCACAACATCCTGTTCTAATCTCTGAAGGAAAGCGTCTAACCCCTCCTCTGTCTTAACAGACAGGAAAAATTGACGGTCTTCTGGATCAACTCGCAGTGCATTTTCCGATAAATCCAGCTTGTTCACAAGGTGGTAACTTCTGTCATCAACCAAATCGGAAAATTCTGTATCATCCAACGATATCTGATCCGCCTCTGTCATGAAGATACGAATGTCAGCGCTGAGAGCTCTCTCTCGAGCCCTGCGGATACCTTCTTGTTCGACAATATCATCTGCTTCTCGCAGACCAGCAGTATCAGCGATGGTGACAGGGTATCCAGCTAGATCTAGGTGAACTTCAACAATATCGCGGGTGGTTCCGGCTTGATCCGTAACAATGGCAGCTTCTTTTTTTGCCAGTTTGTTCAACAGGCTTGATTTTCCAACGTTCGGTGATCCCAAAATAACCACATCTAAACCTTCGCGGATCTTCTCGCCGCGGGACCCGTCTGCAAGATGTACCTCAATCTCATTACGAAGTCCCTTGATTTTGGGTCTTATAGCCTCGGCGACACCGCTTGGCATGTCTTCGTCGGGGAAATCGATGTCTGCTTCCAAGTGAGCGAGACTATGGATAAGCGCCTCTCTCCAGCCATTATAGAGCGTACCCAGCGCACCGCGCATCTGGCGAAGGGCCTGTTGATGCTGTGCATGTGTCTCCGCATTCACGAGATCGCCAATGCCCTCGGCTTCGGTCAAATCAAGTTTGCCATGCTCAAACGCACGGCGCGTAAACTCACCAGGTTCGGCTGACCGCACTTTCGGGATTTTGACTAACTGATTAAACAACGCTTCAACAATGGCTGGGCCGCCGTGGAGATGAAGTTCAACAACATCCTCTCCGGTAAAACTATTTGGCCCCTTAAAGGTGAGAACGAGGGCTTCATCAATAAGAAAGCTTTTATCAAGGGCGTAGATTTCCCGAACCGCAGCATAGCGTAGTTTCGGTAATGCCTTGTTGGTCAAAGCAGTCAATATATCAAGAGCTGCAGGTCCTGATAGGCGGACCACCGCAACGCCGGCCCTGCCCCGGCCGCTTGCCAATGCAAATATTGTATTCATCAAACGTTGATCACTTCAAATTACTTTTTATTAGGCTTGTCGCCAGAGAATGAGGACCAGAACATATTTTGCATCTGATCGAGCCCCTTCATGCCATCTGGAAGCCACGTTTTCATCATATTTTCTGCATCGAGGCCAGCAATATTCTCAGCTAACTTCTCTTGCATTTGAGCAACAAGAGCTTCCTGCATTTTTTCCACATCAGGTAAACCGAAAAATTTTCTTGCTTCTTCTGGTGTACACTCAATATCAAGACTAATCTTCATGAGAAACAGCTCCTAGTTTGCACAAATAAACGGGTTCTTCTAAAAGGGTAAGTGAATTCATTGAATGGATCAATGCACAGTATTTATTTGAATTGATTTGATGTCTTGGTTTGATCTCAAAATATGGAATATGACATGAAAAACGCTCTGGGTACGGAAACTAGTCCCTATTTGCTCCAACATAAAGACAATCCAGTACATTGGCAGCCTTGGGGTCCTGAAACCCTTGAGTTGGCTAAGAAACAAGGCAAACCCATTCTTTTAAGTGTGGGCTACGCGGCTTGTCATTGGTGTCATGTTATGGCGCACGAGAGTTTTGAAGACCCTCAAACCGCCGCCATTATGAATGATCTGTTTATTAATATCAAAGTCGACCGCGAAGAGCGGCCAGATATTGATCAGATTTATCAAACATCCCTCGCCCTACTGGGGGAGCAGGGTGGCTGGCCTCTCACCATGTTCCTAAACGCCAAGGGAGAGCCATTTTGGGGCGGAACTTATTTCCCAAAAGAAAACTCTTACGGCCGGCCGGGATTTTCAAATGTGCTGGAAACAGTTTCCGACATATTCAAAAACGAACCTGAAAAAGTAACCAAAAACAGAGATATTCTGTCAGCCGCTCTCAAAAAACACAACTCCACCACTGAGGGAGATCGTCCAAAATTATCAATAGAGGTTTTAGACCGCATTGTTGATCGCTACGCTGACGAGGCTGACCTAGAATATGGGGGTATCGGGTCAGCACCCAAATTCCCGCAAACCTATGTCCTTGAAAATCTGTGGCGGGGTTATATCCGAACAGGTAAGGAAAACCTGGCGGAGATTGTTGTAAAGGCCCTCACCCAGATGTCACAAGGTGGGATCTATGACCATCTTGGCGGCGGATATTCCAGATATTCAACCGATGCCTTATGGCTCGCACCGCATTTTGAGAAGATGTTGTATGATAATGCGCTTATTATAGATCTCCTCGTTTTGGTCCATGCCGAGAATAAAACGGAGCTCTTTAAAGATCGGGTGTACCAGACTATCGACTGGCTCCTGCGTGAGATGATCGCTGAAAACGGGGCTTTCTCTGCCACCATTGATGCGGATAGCGAAGGGGTTGAGGGCAAATTTTATGTTTGGTCTGAAAGCGAACTCAAAGAGGTTTTAGGAGATCAAGCCGCTCAATTTTCCGAAATTTATGGAGCTGAGGAAGAAGGAAACTGGGAGGGATCAAACATCCTTCATCGGCTAAATTATGCAACTTCCCTTGATGATGATACTGAAGAGGCCCTTACCGCCCTTCGTGAAAAGCTATTTGAAGCCAGAAAAAAACGCATTCATCCAGAACTAGATACCAAGGTTCTAACCGACTGGAATGGGTTAATGATCACTAGCTTGGCTAAAGCTGGGCAATATTTTAGTGAAGTGCATTGGGTTGAACGGGCTGAAAATGCGTTTTCGGCTATTACAACTCATTCCATGGAAGAAGATGGGCGCCTCTATCACAGTTATCGAAACGGTGAAGCCAAGCATACGGGCATTCTAGATGACTACGCCAACATGAGCCGGGCGGCGCTCACCCTCCATGAGATAACCGGACGAGGGTTTTATCTTGAACGAGCAACCACTTGGGTTCAAATTCTAAATGATCATTTTTGGGATGAAACTGGAGGATATTTTTATACTGCAGATGATGCCGAGGCGTTAATTGTCAGAAGTAAAAATGCTTTTGATAATGCAGTTCCTGCAGGAAATGGAACCATTCTCGAGGTGCTTGCAAAAATTCATTATCTAACGGGAGACCGAGACGTCTTTGAAAAGGCAACTGATATTATCAAAGCCTTTTCTGTAGAACTTGGCCGGAACTTCTTCCCCCTAGCAACATTTCTAAACAATTTTGAAACCCTAGTAGGGGGTCTGCAGGTTATGATTATCGGTGGCAGAGAGGAAGCAGAAACACTTGATTTGCTTTCAGTGCTAAATGAATTTAGTCTACCCACCAAAGTAATCAATATCCTACCAGATACAGAAAACCTGCCATTTGATCACCCTGCGAACAGTAAAACTCGCAAAAATGGCAAACCCACTGTTTATATTTGTACAGGCTCCGTTTGCTCTGAACCGGCAAACTCTCCCATGGAGCTCAGAAAACAACTTGAGAACAGGGCCGAATAGATGTCGCAACTAAGTATGCATAGTCCCGTTGGGGACCTGACAGTAACTGAAGAAGATGGCGCCATAATCTCCCTTGATTGGGGCTGGGTTCCCGATGAATGGCAGAATGAGACGCCATTACTGCGATCTGCTATTAATCAGTTAAATGATTATTTCGATGGCAATTTGTTAGATTTTGATCTTCCTCTAAATCCACCGGGATCGGACTATCAAAAGAAAGTCTGTTTCGCCATGAAGGCTATTCCAGGTGGGTCAACTCGTTCATATGGCGAGATTGCTAAAGAACTTGAAAGTTCAGCTCAAGCTGTGGGGAATGCTTGCGGGCTTAATCCCATCCCAATCATTATTCCGTGCCACCGCGTACTCGCTGCCGGAAAACAAATGGGTGGTTTTTCAGGAGATGGTGGCATTGAGACCAAGAAAGTGCTGCTAGAGCTTGAAAATGCACTTCCACCAATTCAACAACAGCTTGATTTATAACAGAACCTAAATAATTCCCAAAATGGGGCGCTAATTACAAAGGTATTTCCATGACAAAAGCCATTACATTTAGTGAATTCGGAGGATCTGAGGTCCTCAAATGGACAGACGTTGATGTGGGTAGCCCCGCATCAGGGGAAGTCCGAATTAAACATCAGGCGGTAGGTTTAAACTTTATTGACGTTTATTTCAGAACCGGTTTATATCCCGCCCCTCTTCCCAATATTCCAGGAATGGAAGCTGTCGGCACTATTGAAGAAATAGGAACAGATGTGACAGGTTTTGCGATTGGTGATCGGGTTGCTTATGCTTGTCCTCCCATCGGGGCTTATAGCGAAGAACGGGTTATGCCTGTCTCAGGTTTAATTAAAGTTCCAGATACAATCGATGATCAAACCGCAGCGGCTATGATGTTGCAAGGAATGACAACAGAATATCTACTTCAACGGTCGTTTCACGTGAAACCAGGAGATACCATCCTATTTCATGCGGCAGCCGGCGGTGTTGGTCTTATGGCTTGCCAATGGGCAAAACATATTGGTGCAACAGTTATTGGAACCGTTGGATCTGAAGAGAAAGCTGCCCTTGCCAAGGCACATGGGTGCGACCACACCATCAATTACCAAGAAGAGGATTTCCATGAAAAACTAATGGAGATCACCGAAGGTAAGGGAGTTCCGGTTGTCTATGACAGCATTGGTAAGGACACGTTTGAGAAATCTCTCGATTGCTTGCAGCCACGCGGACTATTGGTTTCCTACGGAAATGCTTCTGGCCCTGTAACTGGCGTAGATATTGGAATGTTAGCGGCTAAAGGCTCTCTATATGTAACGCGCCCGACCCTGATGACTTACAACGCTAGTCGCGAAGAGCTTGAAAAATCAGCGTCTGACCTAATGACAATGGTGGGTAATGGCACAGTGAAGGTCAATATTGGTCAAAGTTATCATTTGTCGGAAGCAGCTAAAGCGCATGATGACCTAGAAAACAGAAAAACCACCGGATCGACTGTCTTTACTCTTTGATTTTAGCAGAACTTGAAATCCATTATTCTGTATTAGACTTAGATATTTTCCAATAAGACAGAATTCAGTCACAAAAAAAGGCGCTGTTTTTTACAGCGCCTTTTTTAGGATCAATTTTCAGATCATGTATTCATGGAATCGAAGAAATCATCGTTTGTCTTGCTGGATTTCAATTTATCAAGCAAGAATTCCATAGCATCCGTTGTTCCCATTGGATTAAGAATACGGCGAAGAACCCACATTTTCTGCAGTGTGGCTTTATCAACCAGCAACTCTTCTTTACGTGTTCCAGACTTGGTGATGTCAATTGCTGGGAAGACCCGCTTATCAGACAACTTACGATCAAGAATGATTTCAGAGTTACCAGTGCCTTTAAATTCTTCAAAAATCACTTCATCCATCCGCGAGCCCGTATCAATAAGGGCCGTTGCAACGATGGTCAAAGATCCGCCTTCTTCAATGTTCCGGGCAGCACCAAAGAAGCGCTTAGGGCGTTGCAATGCGTTTGCATCCACACCACCGGTCAAAACCTTACCACTGGACGGCACAACTGTATTATAGGCCCGTGCAAGACGTGTAATACTATCAAGAAGAATAACGACGTCCCGTTTATGTTCAACAAGACGTTTGGCTTTTTCAATAACCATTTCAGCTACTTGAACGTGACGAGTTGCGGGTTCATCAAAAGTAGAAGAGACAACTTCGCCTTTTACTGACCGCTTCATATCCGTCACTTCTTCTGGCCGTTCGTCGATCAGAAGAACAATCAAATATATATCAGGATTATTGGTTGTGATGGAGTTCGCCATATTCTGCAAGAGAACTGTTTTACCTGTCCGCGGCGGTGCCACAATAAGAGCCCGTTGGCCCTTGCCTTGCGGTGAAACTAGATCAATTACTCGGGCTGAGCTGATCCCAGTTGTCGGATCAAGTGTTTCGAGTTTAATACGTTCTTCGGGATATAATGGGGTGAGGTTATCAAAGTTAATTTTGTGTCGGGCTTTTTCTGGGTCTTCAAAGTTGATATTTTCAACTTTAAGAAGGGCGAAATATCGCTCCCCATCTTTAGGGCTTCGAATTTGACCCTCTACCGTGTCACCCGTTCGAAGTGAAAACCGCCTGATTTGACTTGGTGAGATATAAATATCATCGGGGCCCGCGAGATAGTTCGCATCTGGTGAGCGTAAAAATCCAAAACCATCTGACAAAATTTCAAGAACACCGCCACCAGTGACGATTTCGCCATTTTCAGCTTCATTCTTCAAAATTGCGAATAACAACTCTTGCTTTCGCATTGTAGAGGCATTTTCGATGTCCAGCGCTTCAGCAGCCGCCAGGAGTTCGGGAGGGGATTTCTTTTTAAGTTCTTGAAGATTCATGTAAATCTCTGGAAATTGAATAAATTTAAATAAATGGATGAAGGTATATGCAGATATTACTTTTCGGGAAGTAAGCGCTTAATAGCGATCAATCATTATTGATTTGATGGGACCTAATTTGTTAATGTCACCAGTCCCGGCGAATAGAGGTTCCACCGGTTGAGATAAAGGAATGCCAGCATAAAGTCATGAAGTCAACGAGAATAAAACAAGAACCTTGCAATTTCTGCGTTAAAACATCCTTAAAACGGCTTAACAACCACCATAATGACAATAATTATCATTAAAACGGTCGGTAATTCATTTGCGTATCTATAAAATTTAGAAGATTTGCTATTATTATCTGCTTCAAAATCTTTTCGCCATTTAGACAACGACCCATGGAAGCCGGTCATTAAGACAAGCATCAAAATCTTCGTCCAAATCCAGCCAGCAGACCAATCTACTATTCCGGGAATTGACATAAGAATACCGCCAAAAATAAAGGCCATCATCATGGCAGGATTGATAATTCCGCGAAGAAGACGGCGCTCCATAATTTTGAAGGTTTCCGACTGAACAGATCCAATTTCTGCATCACAGTGGTAAATATAGAGGCGCGGCAAATATAGCATTCCCGCCATCCAAGCCATAACTGAAACTATATGAAATGCTTTTATCCATAGGTAGTTATCACCAAAAAAATCTAACATATCTAAATTACTGCCTTTGAAAATTGAGCGCATCCTGTTGCTGATGCCGGGCAAATTTTAGCGCCGCATGCGCTTTTCATACCACCGTCATGTCGATTTTTGATCAAACTTTTCAACCCATTAATAAACTTGGGATGAGTTGTCACTGTAGGAACTCGGTAATAACTAGGTACACCAGTTTTGCGTGCAATTTCAGCATATTCCAAATCAAGCTCAACCAGTGTTTCAGAATGTTCTGATACAAACGCAACTGGGATCACCATAAGGGACTGACCTGCTTTGCCTGCCAACTCTATTTCAGTTTCAGTGCTCGGGCCAATCCATTCAACGGGGCCAACCCGGCTTTGATAACAAATCTGATAGTCCAGATCATCCCGCCCAAGTTCCTTCAGAATTCCGTTTACTGATTTCTCGACTTGCCAAGGATAAGGATCCCCGCCGTCTACAATTTTTTTAGGAAGACCATGGGCAGAAAATAGCAATTTTGGGGTATCGCCCTCTATTTTTACCAACTCTTTTGCGATTAAATCGGCATAGGCCGCAGAAAACCCAACATCCTCTGGATAGCAGCATACGGTCGTGGTTTTAACATCTAAGTCAGCGTTTTTTGCAATCTTTTGCCATTCCGTAACGGAAGAGCCGGTTGTTGTTGTTGAAAACTGCGGATAGAGCGGTAGGAGAATAACTTCATCAGGATCGAAATCTTTAACCTCTAGCACCGTTTCACTGGCCCTTGGATGCCAATAGCGCATGCAGACAAAAACTTTGTAATCGTCAGGCAATTCAGAAAGCGTGGCAGTTAAAGCATCTGCTTGATGGCCCGTTTGTTCCAACAACGGTGACTTGCCACCAATACTTTTGTAAATCTCTCGGGCGATGGGTCCCCGGCGTTTGGAAATGAGTTTAGCAATCAGATACCGGATCGGATTTGGCAGTCTGATAATGGCAGGATCATTAAACAAATTGAACAAAAATGGCTCAACCGATGCCAATTGATCTGGGCCACCCAAATTAAAGAGAACTACAGCTTTTCGAGCCAAAACGGACGCTCCTATTTTTTCCAGGCGTGAATTGTTTCTGCAAGCAAAGCGACATTTTTAGGTGGTGTTTGCGGAATAATACCATGTCCAAGATTGAAAATATGCGGGCCATTTGACATTTTTTCTAGGATTTCATGGATCCGGTCGACCATGGCCTGTCCGCCAGTTACCACCATAATTGGATCAAGATTTCCCTGAACAACCACATGCGGTTGGATATTTTCAGCAGCCCAACTGAGCGGCGTTGATGTATCCAAACTGACTGCCGTAACGCCTGTACCTTTAACAAATTCAAGCAAATTACCAGCAATCCCCTTTGGAAAGCCAATAATTGGAAGGTCTGGATGTACGGCTCGAAGACCATCTACAATCTGTTTTGTTGGCGCAATTACCCATTTTCTGAACATATCATCGGGCAAAACACCAGCCCATGTATCAAATATCTGAATAACTTCTGCGCCGGCCTCAACCTGCTTTAGCAAATAAGAAATAGTGGACTGCACTAGAATATCCATCAGGCTTTGAAAACCTGCGGGATCTGAATAAGCCCATTTTTTAATCTCTGCGAAGTCTTTTGATCCCTTACCTTCAACCATGTAGGTCGCAACGGTCCAGGGAGCACCTGCGAAGCCGATTAAGGTCACGTGGGCGGGGAGTGAGCTGCTGAGACGGTCCACGGTCTCGTAGACGGGGTTAAGCCGGTCATGAAGCTTGTCTAAAGACAAAGACGATAGCTCCTTTGCCGAGCGAATGGGATCAAGCACAGGGCCCTCGCCTTCTTTGTAGGCAAGCGGCTGACCTAAAGCGTCAGGGATTAGCAGAATATCGGCAAACAAAATTGCGGCATCAAAATCATATCGGCGAAGCGGCTGCAAGGTGACCTCTTCAGCAAATTTCGGATTATAGCAAAGATCCAAAAACGAGCCGGCGGTTGACCGTGTTTGCCTATATTCAGGAAGATAGCGTCCAGCTTGCCGCATTAGCCAAAAAGGAGGACGATCCAATGGCTCTTTGTTAAGCGCTCTGAGTAATCTCTTCGTTGGCATTTTCGACACGGACTTGCCTTCCTAAAAAGTTATCCATCCCTATTATTAATTATATTAATAGGTGGTAGTTGTTGTTGATACCTGTGAATAACGGGGATACGTTTTCATGCACAAGCTTTAACGTTATTTTGTGGAAAAAATCTAGTAAATTGCGACATGGTGAACAAGTTATGAATAACTACGGTTTTTACCCACAGGCATTATGGGGATAACGGGGATAACTTTATTTTTGGGTTATTTTTAAAAGTTATCCTCCCTAATTGAGACAGGTATATGCCGTTATACACAGGTGCAAATATCTTCGTATAAAAAATGAATGATGTGGAGGAAAGTTTTGAATTCTCCATAAAGGGCGTGTTATCCCTGTTATTCACATTATCCACAGGCACACCAGGATGGTCTTAATGAGCGAATTTCACTTGCATTTGGTCTCAGACTCCACCGGAGAAACATTGCAATCACTTGCCAAGGCGGCATTGGTTCAGTTTGAATCTGCCAACCCTGTTGAGCATGTTTGGTCTATGACACGAACGGTTCGCCAGTTGGATGATATCCTTGATTCCATTGAGAAAAATCCGGGTTTGGTGCTTTTTACTCTTGTGAATAAAGAGATGCGGCAGATCTTGGAGCGGGGATGTCGAAAGCTAAAGGTTCCTTGTGTCTCTATTCTTGACCCTATCATGGCGTCACTTTCCCAGTTTTTGGGACAAGAAAGCCGAGGCTTGCCGGGCCGTCAGCATAGTCTTGATCAGGAATATTTTGCGCGAATTGACGCGCTTAACTACACAATGGCCCATGATGATGGTCAAATGCCAGATGGTCTGGACGATGCCGATATAATTTTGGTTGGTGTTTCCAGAACGTCAAAAACGCCCACATCTTTTTATCTGTCGCATCGGGGGATAAAAACAGCAAATGTGCCCATTGTGGTCGGTTGCCCCCTGCCCGATCAGTTATTTGAAGTGAAAAATCCCTTTGTTGTTGGGCTGACCACAAGTCCAGATCGGCTGTCACAAATTCGGAAAAACCGGCTTTTATCTTTAAAAGAGACCAATGATACCAGCTACGTTGACTTAGACCGGATTAAGGAAGAAGTCGTCTTGGCCCGGAAGTTATGTACGAAGCAAGGCTGGCCAGTGATTGATGTCTCGCGCAGATCAGTTGAAGAAACGGCGGCTCAAATCATCACTTTATATAACCGTAGGCTTTCTGATAGCGAGGCGCATTTATCATGATAAGTAACCCCAAATCTGAAGTCATTTTAGCCTCCTCAAGTCAATCAAGGGTAAAATTGCTCACAGATGCCGGCCTTGAATTTGATCATGTTGCGCCAAATGTGGATGAAGAAGAGGTCAAACTATCTCTGCAAGCCGCTGGTGCTAGCGCCGCAGGAACGGCAGTTGCCCTTGCTGAACTTAAAGCATTACGCATCTCAAGAGAATGCCCAGAACATTACATTATTGGGGCGGATCAAATGCTGGAGTGTGGGGGAATTTGGTTTGATAAACCTGTAGATATGACCCATGCCCGTGCTCATTTATCAGCTTTACGAGGGAAAACACACACCTTGCAAAACGCTGTATGCGTGGCAAAGGGAAATGCGATTATCTGGCACCATGTTAATGAGGCTAATCTATCGGTTCGGAAATTTAGCGATGAATTCCTTGATAGTTATTTAGAGGCATCAGGACCAGATATTCTACACTCTGTTGGTGCCTATCAATTGGAAGCACAGGGGGCCCAATTGTTTAATAAGGTGGAGGGTGACTTTTTCTCTATTTTGGGATTGCCTTTACTCCCCCTTCTTGATTTTCTTCGAGGCCATAGGATTGTATTACCATGAAACTCGCAGCTGGTGTGATGGGATCACCCATATCTCATTCATTATCCCCAAGGTTACATGGTTATTGGATTAAGAAATATGGGTTGAATGCTTCCTATTTGGCCCGGGAAGTAAAGCCGGCTCGCTTAGAGGAAATTTTGCGAGATTTGCCGAAGACTTGCGAAAAGCGCGGAGAGACGTTTCGCGGAACGAACCTGACCATACCGCTTAAAGAAAAAGCGCTGGATATTGTGGACATTCTCGAACCCTCAGCTAAAAGAATTGGGGCGGTGAATACCATTGTTATAGGAGACAATGGTCGGCTGATTGGTCGAAATACGGATGGGATTGGTTTCACGGACAATCTTGCTGATCATGTGAATGTCGGTCGGTTTAAAGGCGGAACGGCGTTGGTTTTAGGGGCTGGCGGTGCGGCAAAGGCCATTGTATACGCGCTTCAGGAAATGGGGTTTTCCGAAATTCTTATTACCAACCGAACCCGTGTTAGAGCCTCTGATCTGGTCGTTCATGCGGGTGCTCCTTGTCAATCAATTGCATGGGATGAGAAGACAGCTCGTCTTGGGGACATTGATTTACTTGTGAACACGACAAGTCTTGGTATGGCAGGGCAACCTGCCCTTGAAATGTCTTTAGCGGGGCTCAAAAAAGGCGCGGTGGTTACTGATATAGTTTATGTTCCGCTGAAAACAGATCTATTAATAGAAGCAGAGAATAAGGGGCACGTCATTGTTGACGGCCTTGGTATGTTATTGCATCAAGCAAAAGCTGGATTTGAAGCCTGGTTCGGTGTGAAAGTTGACGTGGACGATGCCCTTAGGGCCCATGTCTTGGAAGGACTAAAAAAATAATGAGTTTAAAAATAATAGGTCTGACAGGATCAATGGGGATGGGAAAATCCACAGTTGGGAAAATGTTCGAAAAAGAAGGTATCGCTGTCTATAATGTAGATGCAGAAATTCATAAGCTTTATGAAGTTGGCGGAGTGGCGGTAGAACCCGTTCGCGCAGAATTTCCATCGGCTGTTATTGATAACAAAGTGGACCGTCCAACGCTCAGTAAGTTGGTCTTGGGACATGACGATGCCATCAAAAAGCTAGAAAAAATTGTTCACCCCTTAGTTGGTTTGCACCGGGCTGATTTTTTAAGTAAAGCTGAAGAAGCTGGCCAAATAATGGTGGTTTTGGATGTTCCTCTCATTTTTGAAACCGGCGGTGAAGCAAATTTTGACAAGATCGTTGTGGTAAGTGCCCCTGCAGATATGCAGAAAAAGCGTGTTTTGGCGCGGGATGACATGACCGAAGACAAGTTTAATGCCATTTTCAAGCGCCAAACACCCGATGCCGTCAAAAGGGAAAAAGCGGATTTCATTATTGGAACCGGATGTAGTGAAGCGGAAACTCTCGCTCAGGTGAAAACCTTAATTGAGACTTTGAAAAAAGAATTTGATCATGCGTGAAATCGCTCTTGATACTGAAACAACTGGGTTTGATCCTTCAAACGGCGATCGCATTGTTGAAATTGGCTGTGTTGAACTTGATAACTTCATGGCAACCGGGCGGGTCTTTCATTGCTATATCAACCCTGAACGAGATATGCCTGAAGGGGCATTTAAAGTTCATGGTCTAAGCGAAGAATTCTTGAAAAAACATAAGGTGATGGCTGCGGAAATGGATGGGTTCCTCAAATTCATTGGGGATTCAAATCTTGTCATTCATAACGCTGAATTTGATATGAAGTTTATTAATGCGGAACTGATCCGCATGAAAAGGCTTCCCCTTCCCATGAGCCGTTCAATTGATACGGTGGCCATGGCCCGGAAAATGTTTCCAGGGGCACAGGCAAATTTGGATGCCTTATGCAGGCGTTTTGACATTGATAACTCTGCCCGAACAAAGCATGGAGCCTTGCTTGATGCGGAACTACTTGCTGAGGTTTACCTAGAACTTCGCGGTGGCAGGCAAACAGGTTTTTCATTAGCAAGTGATGGCCAAGGCAGTAAAAAAGCCGCATCAAAATCAGTGGCCCGCCCCCCTCGTCCGCATTCTGCAACAGAAGATGAATTGAAAAACCACGCCGAATTTTTGGCGAAAATCAGTGACCCTATCTGGAAATCGTGAAGGCTAAAAAAGACATTTAACCTGCCTATTTTCGTGATTAATAAGCTTTCTCGGTCAAAATACACATTGACATAATACCAAACGGTATTATGTTTTGGCTGAACTTGAGTAAAACCTTTAAGTTTAAGAGGTGATTTATGACGCAAGAAACACAAAGCGCCTTCCGAGCGCTTGCAGATCCAACGCGGCGCCAAATTCTTTTGCAACTTAGAAGTGCTGATATGTCTATTGGTGAGGTAGCGGATCATTTTCCGATGACGCGGGCTGCTGTAAAAAAGCACTTAGGTATCCTGGAGGAGGGAAACTTAATATCGGTCTCAGTGAAGGGGCGGGAACGAATTAATAAGCTAGAACCCGAAGGCATAAAAGCTGTGGCTGACTGGATTACCTTCTTCAGTGGTTTCTGGGACAGCAAGCTATCCAATCTCCAATCTGCTTTGAATAAACATCAACCAAAGGATCAAACGAATGACGAGTGATACCCTTGTAAAAACAGTCTTTTTTTCGGCTTCAAGAGATGTGGTGTGGGCCTACTTGACGGAAAAAGACAAATTAGCGGTCTGGTTTCATGAAGCAGATCAAGATCTTACAGAGGGTGAGCCGTTCAATTTACTGGAGGCTGCCCCAGATGGCACTAAGTCCCGAGTTTGCTGGGGAACGGTTCAGAAAATGGTCGCGCCTGAGGAATTAATTTATTCGTTTACCATTGGCCCGTTTGAAGGTGCTCTGACAAAAGTCACTTGGCGGTTAGAGGAAATGGGAGCCGGTACACAGCTGACTTTGACCCATGAAGGGATTGCGGCCGCGGCGGGAGAGGCCGCTATGGGCTTGTTACTTGCTTTGGATAAAGGTTGGGACGCTCATTTAGCGCGCCTGAGAGAAGGGGCTGCTTGAGCCAAAAAAAGGCCGCAACTGACAGTGTTGCGGCCTTTTTTTAAATAGGTGTAATTACGCAGAGCCAGCGGTTGCTTCTTCTGCTTCTTGTGATTTATGGGCCTGGAATAAACCTGCAAAATCAATGGGATCCAACTGCAACGGCGAGAAACCGCCGTCACGTGTAATGTCAGATACGACCCGGCGCGCAAATGGGAATAAAAGCCGTGGGCATTCGATCATGCACATCATTTCTACAGCTTCAGGTGGGAAATTCTTGATCAAGAACAGGCCGCCATAAACAAGCTCAACTATGAAGGCGGTCTCGTCTTCATGCTTGGCTGTTGTTTGAATGCGAAGCTCAATTTCAAAGTTTTCTTCGTTCAGTGCACGGGCTTGAACATTAATACCAAGCTCAACAGTTGGCTGAGGCAATTCTGGATTTAGGCTTGCCGGAGCATTTGGATTTTCAAAAGAAATATCCTTAATATACTGCGTGATAACGGACATAATTGGTCCCTCATCTGCTAGGCCAGCTTCAGTTTCCAAATCATTTTCTGCCATATTGTGTGTATCTCCCAAAAATAGGCGGTTTCTTTATAAAAAAGTTGTTCTTTGGCTACCATGTATTATGCGTAGCCACAAGTAGAAGAACTAAACCCTCTACGAGTTATATCTGTTTAATTCTATGTGTTTTGCTATGTATCTTTATCTGAATTTTTGTCTGAGTTTTTAGACCAAGGGCTTGCCTCGTTAGGGGCGCCGATTTGATCATTTTCAGTCTCATCCACAACGGAGTATTCGCCTTCAATTATGGGGGATCGGCCCTTTTGCGGGTTTTGGTGAAACGCGCCGCTGCTGGTATTTGCGAATGAGCTGTTTTTCGCCAACTGGCCTGCGATCAGGTTTCGAAGGGGCGTCAAAAACAGCAAAAACCCAACTGTATCGGTCACAAATCCCGGAATAAGCAGGAATAATCCGGCAAGAGCCAACATAACACCACTTAAAATCTCATTTACGGGAGATTTTCCAGCATTGATATTACTTTGTGCTTTCATCAAGACAGATAGCCCCTGATGACGCAGCAATGCCATGCCAGCAATGGCTGTCAGTATGGTCAATATGGCAGTGTTCAGTGCGCCGATTTCACCGCCGACTTCAACAAAAACCGAAATTTCAAGAATTGGGATGCCGATTAACACAGCAAGAAACAGCAATGGCAAACTTGTTTATCCTTCTAATAGTTTCTATGTAACCAATAGGCACAGATTAAACGCGGGTTGAAAAGATCCGCCTAGACCTGACGCCGTGAAGGGGTTACCTTCAACCTTTGGCTTATCTATACATAGGTATGCTTTGGCATTTTACGATATTCATGTGAAGACTATATTATGGGCGACGGATTTCAGTTTCTAGACATTATTTTACTTGTCATGATTGCGGCCTTCATTTTTTTGAGGTTAAGGAACGTTCTTGGCCGCAGAACAGGCCACGAACAACCCCCTCGTGAAGAGGTATCTCAAAAAACATATGAAGAGCCGGATAGCATTCGCGGTGACGAAGCTCTTGAAAATGTCGTCCCTCTAAAAGAGGGTATGGATATTGAGCAGCAGGATCCTGTGCATCAGACACCTGTAGCTCGAGCCCTTAGAGAAATTCACGATCTCGACCGGAACTTTAACCCTGATACCTTCGCAAGTCAGGCAGAAATGGCTTATGAAGCCATTGTTGAAGCATTTGCAAAAGGCGATAGACGCGTTCTTGGTGATTTGCTCTCTGAAGAGGTGTACAATAATTTCTGTTCTGCCATCGACGCCCGTGAAAAAGCGGAAGAAGCTATGTCTACGGACATTCTTTCCATTGAAAAATCTGAGGTTACTGCCGCAGAACTTAACGGATCTGAAGCTGAAATTACTGTTCATTTCGAAACCGATATGATTTCAGTGACAACGAATGAAGAAGGCGTTGTTGTTAATGGCGACCCTCACCCACACATGGTCAAAGAATATTGGACATTTGCCCGTGACTTGAAATCGAGAAATCCAAATTGGTTGCTAATCACGACCCGTAGCGCGGAATAAATCCGGGTTATGGTGAGACGGTTACTCGATAGGAAGCGGTCTATTGCACTGGTCGTGGGTCTTTTGCTCGCCGCATCGGCGCTGCTTGTTTGGGTGTTTTTAGAAGATGAGAAACCTAAAAAAGACAGGCTTCAACTGACAGAAGCGCAGTTTTCTGACCTGTCGGCTTGGGGTGATGATGAATTAGATCAATTTCTGCCGGCGCTGCAACTTTCCTGCAAAAAACTACTGAAATTACCGGATGCGCGCTCATTAGGCGGGAACAAAATAGCCGGTACTTCTGCCGATTGGAAAGAAATCTGCACGCAGGCGCTGGATTTACCAGCCCAAAGCAGCGCAATTAGGTCTTTTATCGAAAAAAACTTCACTCCCTTCCAAGTGACCAATGATGACGATCCCCAAGGGCTGTTCACAGGTTACTATGAAGCCAGCCTTCAAGGCAGCCGAACCCAGTCGGATGTTTACAAAACACCGTTGTATTTACGTCCCAGCGAGCTGATTATGGTTCATCTTGGCCGTTTTCGCGATAGCCTAAAGGGTCAACGCATTGCGGGTGTTGTAAAGAACGGTGAGCTTTACCCGTTCGCAGATCGCAAAAAAATTGACGACGGCGCTTTGGCTGATAAAGACTTGGAGATCGTCTGGGTGGATAGTGCTGTTGATGCGTTTTTCTTGCATATTCAAGGATCAGGCCGCGTTTCTCTTGATGATGGCAGCGCCCTTCGAGTGGGTTATGCCGCGCAGAACGGCCATCCTTACTTCGCCATTGGAAAGACCCTGATTAACGACGGTGAAGTCCCTCGCGAGAAAATGTCTATGCAAGCCATCCGGGATTGGCTGGAGAATAACCCTGAAAAAGCAGATAAGCTGATGCAGGAAAATGCCTCCTACATTTTCTTTAGGGAGTTAAAAACCACAGGTCCCATTGGTGCGCAAGGGGTGGAATTAACCCCCGAGCGGAGCTTGGCTGTGGACCGGAAGTGGATGCCGCTTGGCGTTCCCATGTGGCTGGAAACTGAAGTGTTTGATGGCCCGGCAGAGACAACAGCTAAACCCTTTAATCGCTTGCTAATGGCGCAAGATACAGGCGGTGCCATTCGCGGTCCCGTGCGCGGCGATGTGTTTTGGGGAAATGGCGAGGCTGCGTATTCGCGGGCCGGCGCCATGAAAAGTGAGGGAAAATACTGGATCCTTCTGCCAAATGACGTTGCAAAACGCCATTTATCTAAAAACAACGACTGAGCCGTCTGGCGGAAATCTCTCAATGACAGTATAGTCCCAAAAAAGAGCTTGGGAGAGATTTTGTTTATGTCAGATACCGATGAAAAATTGGAAGTGGCGTTATTTGTCACCTGCCTTGTGGATATTAATAGGCCCTCTGTTGGGTTTGCCGCTGTAAAATTGTTAGAGCAAACTGGCTGCACAGTATCAGTGCCAGATGCGCAAACCTGCTGCGGCCAACCGGCTTATAATTCCGGTGATCGACGCACCACGATCCAAATTGCAAAAGATGTCATCCGTAACTTCAAAGGCTACCGCTATGTTGTCGCCCCGTCGGGGTCTTGCGCAGGCATGATAACTAAGCATTATCCTGAGCTTTTTGCTGATGACCCTGACATGCTGCTAGAGGCACAAGATCTTGCAAGCCGTACTTTTGAGCTGATTTCATTTTTGAAAGATGTCCGCGGGTTTGAAGCCAAAGACGTGACGCTTAATAAAAAACTCACCTACCATGATAGTTGTGCAAACCTTCGGGAAATGAAAGTGGTGGATCAGCCAAGGGCCTTGCTTGGCGGTGTTGAGGGTCTTGAATTGATTGAGGCCGAGGACCGGGAAGCCTGTTGCGGCTTTGGCGGCACATTCTGCATTAAATACTCCGAAATATCCGAGGAAATGGTCGACAGGAAAATTGATAACTTGCTGGCAACGGGTGCAGATACGCTTGCAGCCGGTGACTTGGGTTGCCTGATGAATATTGCCGGACGGCTTTACCGTAAAGGGCACACCATGAAAGTTCTGCACATCGCGGAAGTTCTGGCCGGTATGGGGAATGCCCCCGGCATTGGCGAGGGGACAGATCAATGAAGGTAACAAGCCGGAATTTTAAAGAAAAATCCCATGACGCCATGCAGGATCCTGATTTGCGAGCCGCCCTTGGCCGCGTAAAAGAGGGATTTACCACGGCCAGAAGTGTAGCCGCATCTGAGCTGCCTGAATTTGAAGATCTTCGTGATAAAGCTCGGGACATCAAAGACGATGTTTTGGAAAACCTGGATTATTATCTGGAATATTTCGATGAAAAAGTAACAGCTTCTGGCGGTCATGTGCATTGGTGCTCCAGTGCAAAAGAAGCCAAAGAAGCGGTTTTGAAGATTTGCCAGGATGTGGACGCGAAAACGGTGACCAAGGGTAAATCCATGATCACAGAAGAAATCGCCCTCAATCAGTTTCTGGCCGCCAACGGGATCGAGCCGATTGAGACCGATTTAGGCGAATATATTATCCAGCTTGCTGACGAACCACCCAGTCATATTATTGGCCCTGCCGTTCATAAGACCAAAGAACAGGTCACTGAGTTGTTTTATGAACATCATCAGCAATACGGTTATACAGAACGCGAAGAAGATCCAGAAAAATTGGTGGGGGAAGCGCGCGCTGTCCTTCGGCATAAATATGTAACGGCCGATGTGGGTATTACCGGCGCTAACTTTTTGGTGGCGGAAACTGGCTCCACGGTTATTGTCACTAACGAAGGGAACGGCGATCTTACTCAATCGTTGCCCAAAACTCACATTGTAGTGGCGAGCCTCGAAAAAGTTATCCCAACCTTAGAAGACGTCAGTACTGTCATGCGGGTTCTGGCACGCTCTGCCACCGGCCAGGAAATGTCTGTCTATACGACATTCTCCACAGGTCCAAAACGTAGTGATGATATCGATGGCCCTGAGAACTTTCATGTGATCTTACTTGACGGCGGTCGATCAGAAATGATCGGTACTGAGCTTGAAGAATTGCTGCGGTGTATTCGCTGCGGTGCTTGTATGAACCATTGCCCCGTGTATCACGCTGTTGGTGGCCATAGTTACGGATGGGTTTATCCCGGACCAATTGGCGCGGCCATAAACCCGCAAATGGTTGGTCTTGAAGAAGCGCGCCATCTTCCCAATGCTTCCAGCTTCTGTGGTCGCTGCGAAGAAGTTTGCCCCGTGCGGATCCCCATTCCTAAAATCCTCCGTCATTGGAGAGAACAAGCCTTTGAGAAACAGATTGCACCTAAACCGGAACGCTGGGGTATTGAGCTTTGGGGATTTTTTGCAAAACGACCCGTGCTTTATCGCTTTGCAACCCGTTGCGCCTCTCGAATATTGACATTGGTTGCTGGTAAAAAGGGACGGCTTAAGTCCCTGCCCTTTGGTAAAGGCTGGACGTCAGTTCGAGACTTACCCGCGCCGCAAGGCGATACCTTTATGGGACAATGGCAGAAAAAACAAAAGCAGGAGGGTCAGATATGAGCGCACGTGAAAAAATTCTAGGCCGGATCCGTGCACAAAAGAAACGCGGTGCTTTGGACGGTGAGACACAAGATATACTTGCCGCCAGAATAGCGAAGCATGAGCGAAATGTGATTCCAAAACGCGGACAGATCCCGCTCACCGAACAAATGGACCTGCTGCAATCAAAAATGGAAAAACTGTTGTCCACAGTGGAGCGGGTGACAGATGCTTCTGAGATCCCCTCTGCCGTACAGGCATATCTTGCAAGCCAAAACTTACCGTCGCGCATAAAGATGTCACCGTCGGAAAGCCTGACCGAATTGCCGTGGGGCGACATTCCCACCCTTGAAATTGTAACCGGTGCCGGCGCTGAAGAAGACATGGTGGGCATGTCACCGGCGTTTGCCGCTGTTGCAGAAACAGGGACGTTGATGATGGCGTCGGGTCCCAAAACACCGTCTACGGTGAATTTCTTACCTGAAAATCATATTGTGGTTTTGCAAGCCAGTGATATTACCGGATCATACGAGCAGGCTTGGGATCGTTTGCGAAGCGCGACAGAGAAAACCGGTATGCCGCGCACAGTAAACTTTATTTCCGGCCCTTCCCGCACAGCAGATATTGAGCAGCGGTTGATTATGGGCGCCCATGGCCCGAAATCTTTGCATGTTATTTTGGTTGGTGATGGAACGTAGCGGTAAAAATAAGGGCGGTAAAAAAGGATCTTCGAGCAGAGGTAAAATTTTGAACTCAGAAGATACCTCTTTGTGGGCTCATGTGACCAAACGGGTGACGCCCATGGAAAGCAACCGTCATACTGGCTTTGAAGATTTGCTGCGGGATGCGATCCCGTTAAAGTCTGTGCTGAAATCCAGTACGAGTGCGCCCCGAAAACGCAACGAAAAACTGCTTGTTCCAAGGCCTGCTCTAAAGACCAGCGTGCAGATTCAAAATCAAGTGTTCAAAGAGGCAGTTGAGCCGTCTGCACGGCAAAATGTTGCTGGGCTTGATCGAAATTCGTCAGAGCGTCTTCGGCGCGGTAAAATGATCATTGAAGGGCGTGTGGATTTACATGGCCTGACCAGAAAAGAAGCTTTTGCCAAATTAAGGATCTTTATCCATTCAGCCCATAGAGCTGGGAAGCGATGCGTTCTTGTCATCACCGGTAAAGGATCTTCTATTGAACGGACAGATGACGCGTCGTTCATGGGCGGTGGCCGCAAGGGTGTTTTACGGGAAGAAGTGCCCAAGTGGCTAACAGAGGCCGCTTTGCACCCCATGGTACTCGATTATAGAACCGCTCAACCCAAGCATGGCGGCGGCGGGGCTTTATACGTTCTTCTTCGCCGGGCAAGACCTTGATATGAGGAGAAACCCATGACCCCTTTTGGCCTTCATGTGAGAGCACTTCGAAAATCGCAAAGTGTCAGTTTGAAAAAAATGGCAGAGGATCTTCAAATCAGCTCTGCCTATTTATCTGCGCTGGAGCATGGGCATCGCGGCCAACCGTCCTGGTCATTGGTAGAACAGATCTGCTCCTACTTTAATATTATTTGGGATGATGCAGAGGAAATGCACCGTCTTGCCGCCCTCTCTCATCCAAAAGTTACTCTCGATACAAGTGGGCTCTCTCCCACAGCGACGGAATATGCAAATCTGCTGGCCCGTGAAATTCGAAATTTATCAGAACCCAGATTATCTGAAATGCTGGAATATTTGAAAAATTCCACACCTGTTCGCCCATGACAGAGTCCCGCTCTGATAAAGGTGTTCGCCTAGCAAAGGGTGTTCAGGTCTTATTTGAGGCTATGGGCTACGCCAGTATGACTGAGGTTAAACTCAAATCACGTCGCCGCGTTGATGTAATGGGGATAAATGACAAAGGCCGTATTCTAATTGCAGAGGTTAAAAGTGGCCCAGCCGATTTTCGCAGCGATACAAAATGGCAGGAATATCTTGAGTATTGCGATGAATTCTTTTTTGCCGTTGGCGAAGATTTCCCCATGGGCCTACTGCCAGATGATCAGGGGCTGATAATCGCGGACGAATTTCATGCTGAAGTTTTGCGGCAATCGCAAGATTTCAAGCTAAATGCAGCCCGGCGGAAAAACGTAATCTTGCGATTTGCCCGCCAAGCCGCTACACGTCTTCGCGCCGTTTAGGCGTAAGGGTCTTCTTTTGATAAGTAATCGGTCACGTAATCTGCGATCCCATCTTCGAGGGAGTAGAAATTACCACCATATCCCGCAGCTTTCAGCTTTGCCATATTGGCTTCTGTAAAATACTGGTATTTGTCCCGAATGCTGATGGGCGTGTCGATAAACTTAATGTCAGGTTTTTGTCCTGCTGCCTTAAACGTTGCAAGGGCAAGGTCTTTGAAGCTTCTGGCTTTTCCAGTCCCTAAATTGAACAAACCTGAAACCGTTCGGTTATCAAGTAACCACAGAACGACTTTGACGCAGTCTTTGACGTATACGAAATCCCGAAGCTGTCCGCCATCTTCATATTTTGGATTGTGGGACTTGAATAGAGTTACGGCTTCACCATCCGCAATTTTGGGATAGGACTGGGCGATAACACTTTTCATATTGCCCTTGTGATACTCGTTAGGGCCATAAACATTGAAGAACTTGAGGCCAGCCCACTGAGGTGGTGTGGGTCCCTCGTTTTTTAGGGTATGAGCGACAAATTTGTCAAAGGCATGCTTGCTGTACCCGTATAGATTAAGTGGTTTAAGGTCTTTCAGGCTGGCTTCGCTTTGGTCATCATCAAACCCCTGATCCCCGTCGCCATAAGTGGCAGCAGAGGAGGCATATATGAAACTGGTATTGGTTTTCCGGCACCAATCCCAAAGAGCGCGAGTTGGGCGGAAGTTACGATTTAGGATCAAATCCCCATCGGTCTCGGTTGTTGCTGAGATGGCACCCATGTGGATAACCGCATCAAGATCATGATTGCTGGTTAACCAGTCCGCCAAGTTATCTGGATCGACAAAATCACAAATCACATGATTTGCGAGATTTTTCCATTTGTCACCCTGTTCCAGCCAGTCGCAAATAATAACCTCATCGCCCTTATCAGATAGGGCAGCCGCGATGTTTGAGCCAATAAACCCGGCGCCGCCGGTAACCAAAATTCGACGTGCCATCTTAAGCGCCTTTTTTTCTATCGATTTCCAGTAATCGCTGGATCGTGCTAGTTGTACTAAATCCGTCTTTCAGTTCCGCAAGGAAAACACGGCCACCATAGGCTTGTACCATATCGGCGCCAACGACGGTCTCTACCGTATAATCCGCCCCCTTCACCAGAACGTCAGGTGACAGGGTTTCGATCAAATTGATGGGGGTATCTTCTGCAAAAGGCACAACTAGATCAACATCTTCAAGGCTTGCAAGAACAATGGCCCGTGATGTCTCCCCCGTTGCCGGGCGATCAGGACCTTTAAGCCGGCGAATGCTGTCATCGGTGTTCAAGCCGATGATTAAGCGGTCGCATTCTGCTTTTGACTGACCGATTAGGGAGATATGACCGGGGTGAATAAGATCAAAACAGCCATTGGTAAAACCGACCTTTAGGCCCCGTGCCCGCCATGCATCAACAATTTCGCGGGCTCTTGAAAGGCCCGTTACTTTTTCATCGACCGACTGCACTTCTGCATTGTGTAGGGCCGCAAAAATTTCATCTCGGCGAACCGCAGCTGTGCCCGATTTTGCCACGACAATACCACCAGCTAAATTAGCCAGCATGGCCGCATCCCGCATTTCTGCCCCTGCGCCAATGGCAAGTGACAGGCAAGCGATAACACTGTCGCCGGCACCGGAGACATCGAAAACCTCTTGGGCTTGGGCGGGAATATGGTGTTCCGCCTCAGCGCTGATCAAACTCATTCCGGCTTCGGAACGAGTAACTAACAATGTTTCGATATTGTCGCGCGAGAGAACAGATCGGGCTGCTTGTTCTACATTTTTATCCGTATCACAAGGCTGGCCTGCGGCTTCTACCATTTCTTTTCGGTTCGGGGTCAGCAGTGTAACACCTGAATAACGGCTGAAGTTCGCGGATTTTGGATCGGCAATGACCGGGATTCCCGCTGCGTTGGCAAGGGATATGGCTTTTCTAAGAACATCATCAGACAGAACGCCTTTGGCATAGTCTGACAGGATAACCACATTAGCGACCGCCAGTGCTTGCTCAAATTGGGCTATGACTTTGCCTGCGGTATCTGCGGCTAAAGGGTGCGTGGCTTCGGCATCTGCCCGCAGCAGCTGCTGTCCATCTGCAATAAATCTGGTTTTAACTGTTGTGGGGCGTCTTCCCGAACAGACCAGTGCGGATGTGAGTTTGGCTTCTGATTGCAGTAAATGGTCAATCTCGCGCCCTTCTGGATCATCACCGGTTACGGCAACGAGGGTTGCCGACGCACCAAGGGAGAGGAGGTTGCGAACTACGTTTCCCGCCCCGCCCAACATGGATTGCTGATGGGTAATTCCCAGCACGGGAATGGGGGCTTCTGGTGATATGCGCCCCGCAGTGCCATAAGTGAAGCGATCAAGCATGACATCGCCCAGGCACAAAACATGGATCTGTTCGAAGCGGTCGATAATGGGGGTGATTTTTCTAGGATCGATCATAATTTATGCCAGTTTCAGGCTTTTTTCGAGGGCGCCGCACAGCATATGGCCAAGGGTAATATGCATTTCTTGAATGCGCCGAGTGGAAGTGGAGGGAACAATAATAACAGGATCAGCAATTTCTGGCATGACACCGCCATCACGGCCAGTAAGTGCGGCTGCCACCAACCCTTTACTGCGGGCCATTTCGAGGGCTTTCACGATATTGGGGCTGGTGCCTGATATGGAAATGCCAACGGCAACGTCACCGGGTTTTCCAAGGGCATCGATTTGGCGGGCAAAAATAGCGTCATAACCCAAATCATTTGCACCGGCTGTCATTGCAGATGTATCCGTATTAAGAGCAATGGCGGCAATGGGCGCACGGTCATTAATAAAACGAACTACCAGTTCAGCAGAGAGATGCTGAGCATCAGCAGCTGAGCCCCCATTTCCAAAAAAGAGAATTTTCCCGCCATTTTGTATGGATTTTGTCCACGCGGCGAGCATTTTTCCAAAAGGAGCTTCAAGGCAGGCACGAGTTTCCGCCAAGACTATCGCGTGATCTTCCAATTCATCTTGAAAATATGTTTGAAAATCCAAAATGCAGCATCCTTACTTAAAAGCGTTGATTGGACGCTAGTATAGCCGCAAATATGGCTAAAAATAGCCAGTTAATTGCGAATGATGTGATTTTGAAGTTCGGGCGATATTTTATCGGGCTTCCATAGGCGGTAAAGTCCCGTTCGCCACATCTTTTATAAGCCGAAGATGACGCGGTAAGAGGTCTTTATGGGCGTAGTTATCCATAACAGTTTGGCGGGCCGCATCGCGAATATGTCCAAGGTCTTTGTGATTGTCCAGTGCAAAAGCAATACGTTCGGCAAAGGCTTCATGATCAAAGAAATCCGCAAGGAACCCGTTTTCACCGTCCGTAATCACTTCTTTTACCGGCGCGGTATCTGATGCTACGACCAACGCGCCGCAAGATAGAGATTCAATGAGGGACCAAGATAGAACAAATGGAACTGTCAGGTAGGCTTGTACTGTAGAGGCTTGAAGTACTTTCAGATAATCAGGATAGGGAAGCAGGCCGGTGAAATGAAGACGGCTTTCATCAAAGTCCAACTCCTTAACCATGCGTTTCCGCCAGCTATCACCTTTTGCCAGTTTTTTGCCATAAGCAACGCGGTCATTGCCAACCACCACAACATGCAAATTAGGGCGTTGTTTCATAAGAAGGTTTGCAGCTCTCATGAATTCTGGAAATCCTCGGTAAGGCTCCATTCCTCGGGTTGCATAGGTCAAAATTTCATCCACATGTGATAAATCTATATCCCCAAATTTCTTTTCTGCCTTTGGATCTGGCTTAAAAAAACTTGTATCAACGCCATCATGCAAAACGGACATTTTTGATTTGAAGACATCGGGAAATTGCGAAGCTTGAAATTGGGTGGGGATTTGTCCCCAGTCGCAATGGGCGAGGTCCATCAAAACAGGGACGTTTTTTGTTCTAATACGGCTCGCATCATCATATTCCATTTTTGAATCTGGTAAGAAATCAGCGTCTGAGCCGAAAGCGTGATAATACCACTCGAAATAACAAAGCAATTTTGCCTTTGGGAAAAGTTCTTGCACATAAAGGGATGGCCCCCAACCGGAATGGGCGCAGATAATGTCGGGTTCGAACCCTTTCTTCTTTAAATCTAGGCAGGCCCGGAAAAGAGATTGGCCATTGATAACGGCTGTTTCGGTCGTCCTGAGATAATGATGGGTCTCAGGTTTACCCTCGCGGTGAGGCTTATAGAGTAGGTTGACGACACCCGGAATTTTTTCAACGGCTCTGTGGGACGCGAAGACCACTTGGTTTTTCTTTTTTTCAGCGAGTTTCCGCGCCACATGTCTATATTGCGCTGGAAAGTTGTTGTGTAGAAATAAAACTCGCATTGCCCGCCCCTATGGTCGTCTTAGTATTTTGCTTGTTATGAATATTCTGAAAACCTTAATTCAAGAATAACATCAAGTGAATAAACAATTATTGGTTGCTGTTCACTTCCAGTGTCACCTCTGTGCCGCAGATCAGGTGGGTTTTCACTTTTGGACGGGTTCAGTCTCTTTTTGTTTTGGCTGATCCTTTGGTGCCCGTTCTTTTCGGGGGTCGATGCTGTCAAAGCCTTCAAACGGAGTGTTGAGCCGATCAATGGTCATCTGGACATAATCTGGATTGATATCAAAGCCTTTGAACTTTCGATCTAGCACTTGGGCCACTCGCGCTGTTGTTCCGCTTCCTAAGAAGGGGTCAAGAACCACATCCCCTTCGTTGGAAGCCGCCGTAATTATACGCTCAATAAGGGCTTCTGGTTTTTGGGTCGGATGGGGCAGTCGTTCTGCGGCGCAGTAGTGGACATGACTAAACTGCCAAACATCACCGGGGTTTGCGCCAGCCATATTATTGCGTTTTCTAAAATATTTCTGCGGGACACGCACGTCATCCAGATTAAACAATGCGTCAGAGCCCTTAGAGAACCATAAAATATCTTCATGGCGAGGTGAGAAGCCCCTTTTCCGGCCGATCCCTTGGGTGTAATGCCAAGTAATCCAGCCTTGGGGCGTCAGGGTCAGTTCTTCTTCCAAAGTGACATAGAGGCGCGCAATATATTTAACGCCCATAAAGCAAAACAAAGATCCGCCAGGTTTTAAGACCCTGTAGGCTTGCAGCAACCAGTCTTTTGTAAACTGATGATATTCGGACCGCTCTTTCAGATCGATGTTATTGCCGTAGTTTTTCCCCAAATTATAAGGGGGGTCGGCGACGATTAGGTCAACACTGGCATCAGTCAGTTTTGAGAGCTGGTCAACTGCCTCTCCGCAAATAATATCCTGTGCGAAAGTCTCACTCATTTATTGGGGGGACCGCTTTGCCATAATGCGTTGCAGGGTTCGGCGGTGCATATTCAGGCGCCGCGCGGTTTCTGACATGTTGTGATCACACAACTCGTATACGCGCTGAATATGTTCCCAGCGAACCCGGTCGGCAGACATTGGGTTTTCCGGCGGAGAGGGTTTCTCGCCGCCCGTGGCATTGAGGGCACTCACAATATCGTCCACATTTGCGGGCTTTGCCAAATAATCGATGGCACCGGCTTTTACCGCCGCAACCGCAGAGGCGATATTCCCATATCCTGTCAGCATAACAATTTTCGCGTCAGGGCTGGTTTCTCTAATGGTTTCCACCACTTCAAGTCCGCTGCCATCTTGAAGGCGCAGGTCCACAACTGCAAATTCAGGGTTGCATTCAGCCGCTTTTTGACAGCCTTCTTTAACACTATTGGCAAGGATTGGCGTAAAACCGTTTTTCTCCATAGACCGACCCAGACGATTTAGAAACACCTCGTCGTCGTCTACAATAAGCAAGCGTTTATCATCCATCACAACATCACTCCACACCGCTTAATCCATCACGAAATCAAAATAGCACACTTGATCGTAAGAAACAGGCCTTACAAATACGGATCAGATTTTTCAAGGGCTGCCCGTGACCATTCTACCACGACTTTCGCGCCTTTCTGGTGTCCATTGCCAAAAGAAATTGTCCCGCCGCTATGCTTAATCAGCATGTTAGAAATAAACACACCAAGCCCCATACCGCCGTGTCCTGCGCGGCTTGACGTATAAGGCTCGCCGAGGCGGCTTAAAATTTCGTCACTAAAACCCGCGCCATCATCTTGGATAATGGCTTCAACTTTATCGGCAGTCCAACTCAGGGTGATGGTCACTTTTGTTGTGGCAAATTCTGCGGCGTTACTGACTAGATTTCCAAGGCCATACAACAATTCCGGTGTGGCGAATAACTTGGGCTGTGTTGGCATATCACCAACCGTCAAAATTTCGATCTCTGCGCCTTTGGACGCGTGTTTTTCAACAACAAGCGCAAGAAGGCTTTGAAAGGGTAGGTAATTATGATGGGCGTCTGTTTGTAGAAAGCGGTCCGTATCGGGTTTGGAGGAGAGATGCTTGAGCACTTCTGCGCATTTTTGCGCTTGCTCGTAGAGAAGTTCAGCATCTTCGGCGTGTTCGCTTCCTTTTGGAAACTCCCGGGACAATTCTTCCGTTACCAGCAGTATTGTGTTGAGCGGCGTTCCAAGTTCATGAGCCGCCGCCGCCGCGATCCCACCAATGGCCGACAATTGCTGCTCTTTTGCGAGGGCGAATCTCGCCACGGTCAAGGCTTCAGTCATCTTTCGGCTGTCAGATGAGATACGCCACGCATAGCCAGACAGAAACAAGGTTCCCAGAACGAGGGCTGACCATATGGCAAAGACATAGGTGTCGGAAAACGCCAATTCGATGCCCGGAAGCGGTAATGGCTCATGAAAGAGTGCCAGAACTGTGATCGCGACAATGGTCGTAAGTTCAAGGAAAACGGTTCCCTTTAGCGAGAGACTTGTGGCCGATATTGTCACAGGAACAAGGAACAGCAGCGAAAAGGGGTTCGTAAGGCCACCTGTCAAATAGAGTAAGCCAGTCAATTGCAGCGCATCATAGAAAAGATACGTAATTGCTCCTGTATCGGAAAGGCGTGCTGCAGAATTATAGCTGATGGAGACGAGTATGTTCAGCAACGCACTTGCCAAAATGAGGATGGAGGCCGGAATAATGGGTAAATCAAACCCCAGAAAGCTGTGGACAAAAAGTAGGGTAAAGGCCTGCCCCAAAACCGCGAGCCAGCGAATATAAATAAGCGTCTGTAGACGCACACCACTGGAGGCAGTGAGGAAATTGGGATCCTCTTCTCCAGATTTTAAGATATTTCCAAATGCCATAAAGACTAATTTATGCGCCGGTTATTATATTATAATTTCCGGCTCTCTCCAATACTCATCACCCATGTGTTCGCTTTATCATAGCCTGCATCTAGGGCTGCCTGCAAGAAGCGGCCGGGGGGTTCGAACAATGGCTCATCTGTTAATCGAACCGTTCCCCAATGCATGGCAACAAGAGTGTCGCTCTTAACATCTTTGCCAATATCCACGGCTTCTTCAGGGTTTGTATGATGGGCCTTCATAATATCGCGGGGCTCATACGCTCCGATGCCAACGAGTGTATAGTCGAAGGGGCCAAATTTCTCACCGATATCTTTGAATAAAGGCGCGTATCCAGTGTCTCCGGTAAAGTATATTTTATTCGCTTGAGTTTCAAAGGAATAGGACGCCCATAGACTTTTGTTCCGATCAAAGAGGGTGCGTTTGGACCAATGTTGGGAGGGCAGTGCACGAATGGTCAGGCCTTCAATATCGAACGTATCCCACCAATCCATCTCCACCACATTTGAAAACCCGCGTTTGGTGAAATAGCGCCCAAGGCGGAGCGGCGTGATAACGGTCATGTGACCCTTGTCCCGCAGCAAACGGAGTGTTCGGGCATCCAAATGATCATAGTGATTGTGAGACAGCACCAGATAGTCAATTGGCGGCAGATCGTTGATGTGAATACCGGTCTCTACAAATCGTTTTGGCCCTGCAAAGCGAGACGGGGAGGCATGGCTGGAAAGGTAGGGGTCGGTTAGGATCACTTTTCCGCCAATTTTGATCAAAAAACAAGCTTGCCCCAGCCAGGTCAGGCTATCGCAGTCTAATGCCAAGTTTGTATGTAGTGCATTTGCTGCCTCTTGTTGGTTGATAACATGACCCTCTGGAATATCTACTTTTTCCCGAGAATATCCCATCATTCTGAGCACAAACGAGATGTAACTTTTCCGGCTGGCATGAGTGATGTCTGGGTTGGGGAGGTTTTTGAACCGTTTCCCATGATGCTGCGGCAAAGGCGTTTCCTCCTGGGTTGCGCCCGTTGACGATCGTTTCAGCATATTTGCACTCCTTTTCGCGGGGAACTTCCCATAATTGTAACTTAATTATGTCACATTTATGGGCTCAATTACAAAATGCAATTGGTTTTCCAGTGGGAGAGAGGTAATCTTTCCCCAATTGAATTTACTGGATACATCATTGATGCGGTCTTAATTATCTGAGCCAACGGTCAGTATCCTTCGGGGGAAGAAAATGTTACGAAAATTCAACGTGTTAAAAAATACTCTTGGGGGCCTGGTTGCAGGCCTATTGTTTGTTTTACCCGTTAGCTCTGCCATTGCCGACAGTGACCAACAACAGCTTGTGGATAAAGCCAAGATCACTGTTGATGCTTTGAAAAACCAATCGGAAATGGAGCAATTTCGGAAATTGCTGGCAGTCTCCAAAGGTGTCGTTGTCTTTCCTCAAGTCTTGAAAGCCGGATTTATCATCGGCGGTGCTGGCGGAACAGGCGTATTGCTTGGTCGTAATGCCGAAGGAAGCTGGAGTTCACCTGCGTTCTATTCCATGGGTCAGGCAAGCATTGGCTTACAAATTGGCGCCGAAGCCAAAGAGCTGGTTCTGGTGATCATGACCGATAAAGGGTTGGATGCCATCATTAAGAATAAAGTGAAGCTTGGTGGTGATTTAAGTGCAGCTGTTGGCCCGCTTGGTAAAAATGTGGGTGTGTCTAGCACAACAAATATGGATGTGGATATCTTCTCTTTTGCCAAAACGGCAGGTCTATTCATTGGCGCATCTGTTGAGGGATCAATCCTTGATGCAAAAGATGATTGGCAGCAGGCTTACTACGGTAAGCAAGTGACGGCGCGGAATGTTGTTGTTCTCAGAAGTGTTGACAATGCTAAATCTGACGCATTGAAAGACGCTTTGAAAGAAGCCGAAGCTCCTTAAAGTTATTGCTGCGTTAGAAGTAGCTTTTCAACAGCGCGGTGGCGGTTATCTCTGGCATGGTCGAGAGCTGATCGCCCCGTAAAATCAGTGAGCATGACATCCGCGCTTTTTTGAATAAGCACCCTCACCACATCCAGCTGACCATTTTGCGCGGCTTTAATAAGCGACGTTTCGCCTTGTTTGTTCTCAGCATCAATTTTTGCAGCTGAATTTAGTAGCAGATCTACAACCTCTGCGTGGCCTTGAACTGCCGCATGCATGAGAGTGGAGTTACCAAGTTTGTCGTCCAAATTCACATTTGCCCCGTGTTCAATGAGGATTTTGACAATTTTTAAGGCTCCGTTTTCTGCAGCTCGGCTGATCAGCGGAACTTTGCTGTTATCACGGATATTTACGTTATCTCCTTTAAGGAGATAGGCTTCGACACCCTTAACGTTATTCTGAATAACCGCATCGAAGACTTCGTGATTACCAAATAGGATATCTGCAGAAGCTTGACGCGCTGTCAATATGGTTGTCGCGGAAGCCGCTCCTAGAAATATAATTGCCATTGCAAATAGGCGTAAAGAAAAACGCATAGTGGACCCCTGTTTGTCGGTACATCTTCTAAGTGTAACAGGTCACGAGTGAAAGTGGCACTTAATAGACACATTCTTTCATCGAAATGTTGTTATGTTGCGGCGCAGCGTAAATTCTGTTACACTGCAGCATTACAGTTGTTGTTTTGGCATTAGGAGTGCGATCATTGCTCTATCAGTTTAATGAGTTACAGAGACTGGCGGTCTCTCCCGCCCGTATCGCGGCCCAATTTCAATCTCAATTATTAAGAAGCCCGTTCAATCCCTTCGCTGAATTGCCGGCGGTCAGAAAACTCGCAGCCTCATACGAGCTGTTTGCAGAGATGACCCAAAACCATGGTAAGCCGGAGTTTGGTTTGAATGAGACTGTGATCGATGGAAAAAGCGTTTCGGTTACAGAAGAAATCGTCCACGAACTTCCCTTTGGTCAGTTATTACACTTCAAGCGTGACACATCCAAAAATGATCCGAAGCTTCTAATTGTTGCTCCAATGTCTGGCCATTTTGCCACTCTATTGCGCGGCACTGTTGAAGCTATGTTGCCCGGTCATGATGTGTATATCACCGACTGGATTGACGCCGCAGCTGTCCCTTTAAGTGACGGTGGTTTTGATCTCGATGACTATATCGACTATGTGCGCGAATTTTTAGGTGTTCTTGGACCAAATTCACATGTGTTGGCTGTCTGTCAGCCCGGCGTTCCTGTGTTAGCAGCCGTTGCACTGATGTCTGAAGATGATGATCCGAATTTACCCACATCTATGACCATAATGGGCAGCCCCATTGATACGCGCCGTCATCCAACGGTCCCATGCGAGCTTGCGATGGACAATTCCATTGAACGGTTTGAACAAACGGTAATTCATCATGTTCCTGTGGTCTATCCGGGGGCATTTCGCCGAGTTTATCCTGGGTTCTTGCAGCTTGGCGGTTTTGTCAGCATGAATTTGGACCGCCATGTAGACGCCCATATGCGCCAGTTCGATCATTTGGTCGAGGGCGATGGGGACAATGCTGAGAAGCATCGGACGTTCTATTCTGAATATAATGCGGTCATGGATTTGAGTGCTGAATATTATCTGCAAACCATCGAAACAGTTTTTCAAAAGCAATCTTTGGCAAAAGGCGAGATGATGTATCGCGGCGATCGCCTCGTGGAAACGTCAACCATTCGCAAAACAGCCTTGTTGACCGTGGAAGGCGAGCTTGACGATATTTCAGGCGTGGGACAAACCGTTGCAGCCCATGATCTGTGCACGAATTTGGCCAAAACCAAGAAAGATCACTACGAGCAAGCCGGTGTAGGTCATTACGGCGTCTTTAACGGATCAAAGTTCAGAGAATTTATTGCACCGCGCGTTAGCAATTTCATCAAAAAGCATGATACTTTAAAATAACAGTACGACGTGTTGATGAAGGTTGATTAAGTGGCAGATAAACCCTTTTGGGAAGAAATTCCCTTATCTGAAATGAACAAAGAACAGTGGGAATCCCTCTGTGATGGTTGCGCTAAATGCTGTCTTCTGAAACTGGAAGACGAAGATACTTTAGAAATCGCCTATACGAATGTGGCTTGCCGGCAGTTGGATTTGGGTAGTTGCCGGTGTATGAATTACGAGAACAGGGCACGGCTTGTCCCTGACTGTGTCACCATGACACCAAAATTGGTTCCAGAACTGGCTTGGATGCCAAAAACTTGCGCTTATCGCCGTTTGTCCGAGGGAAAGACCCTGACTTGGTGGCATCCCCTTGTATCAGGATCTCCTGACACCGTGCATGAGGCCGGCATATCCGTTCGAAGCCGGTCGGTTTCTGAACGCATTGCGGGCGATGTTGAAGATTATATCGTGTCGTGGCCAGAAGAAGATGCCAGTTAGGCGTGGGCACACTTACCTTTCATTTAGAACCTGCCCCCTATTTTGATTTTTCTGGGCGTCATATCCCGGTTAATATTATCAAATCGGCGCGCGCCAAAAACATAAAACTGAAAGTTCGACCAAGTGGTGTTGTGGAGCTTGTTTTGCCAAAGCGGGTTTCTCTCAAAAATGGATTGGCTTTCCTGCAGTCTGAACAGGGCTGGATTGCAAATGCCGTTAAGGATATTGAGCCGTCGGTTGCCTTTGAAGACGGCGCAGTTATTCCCATATTGGGAAAGCCGCATACCATTTGTCATACACCGCATTCCAAGCGGGGGGTCTGGGCAGCGGATGGCAAAATTCTTGTCTCCGGTGATTTGCCTCATTTACCGCGGCGGGTTCGGGATTGGATCAGGCGGGAAGCCAAGATCCAACTTACTTTAAAAACAACCTACTATTGCTCGCTCATTGAAGAGCCTGTTCGCCGTATCACTATTCGAGATCAAAAAAGCCGGTGGGGAAGTTGTTCATCTGCTGGGAATTTGAATTTTTCGTGGCGGCTTTTCCTGATGCCAGAAGAGGTGTTGTCCTATGTTGTTGCCCATGAAGTCGCTCATTTACGTCACTTGAACCATAAGAAAGAGTTTTGGGATTTGACTGAGAAATTGTTTCCAGAAATGGAACGGGCAAAAAAGTGGATTAAAATAAACGGGACTTCATTGCATAAATATGATACAACTAACTAGAGTAAATTGCGTCAGTTAAGCTTTATTTAGTTGAAGAATAATAATGAAAAGCCTCCGACCTGATACGCTACCATTTACGCTATTTCTGTCTGCTGCAGTGGCCCTTGGCCCACTGTCAACGGACATGTATTTGCCCAGCCTTCCCCTTTTATCTGATGTTTTTGCAGCACCGGTGTCTGAAGTCCAATGGACTTTAAGTGTCTTTATGATTGGAGTTGCTGCGTTTCAGCTTATTATTGGCCCTCTATCTGATCGCTTTGGCCGCAAAAGCATTTTAACTCTCGGTCTTGTCACATTTGCTGTTGCCTGTTTTGCCTGCCAGCGGTCAGTAACCATTGAAGAGTTGACCTTATATCGGTTGCTACAGAGTTTCGGTGTTTGCAGCGCCATAGTTATTCCGCGCGCCATGGCTCGTGATCTATTTCATAGAGATGCCGCTGCGTTACAGTTGTCAAGAATGGGCACCTATATGGGATTTGCACCCGCACTTGCTCCCATTATCGGTGGTTATATTGCCCTCTCTTATGGATGGGAGGGAGTGTTTTCCGCTCTAGGATTCTATACTTTGGTCCTGGCAATAGTCTTGGTATTTTTTATCCAAGAGACACTGCCGAGGCGAGATCTTACAGCCTTGTCACCGGATAGAATGGCGACCAATTACATTGAAATCTTATCATCATTGGAATTTGTGGGATATGCCATTACAGCGGCGCTGTGTTTTGGTGGATTTTTTGCCTATTTGTCAGGATCTTCCTTTGTTTTGATAAATGTCATGGGCATTCCAATAGACCATTTTGGATATTATTTTTGTGTTGTGGTGCTCGGTTTTATATGCGGAACGCTAGTGGGGCCGTTAATCACCCGAAGGCTAAACCTACACAAATCGCTTCAGATCGGAGCTCTCTTTACATTTATTGGCGGAAGCATGCTGTTGCTATTGGCCCTTGGCGATATATTACACCCCCTAGCGATTGTTGGTCCGATGCTTATCTACAACATAGGTGTTGGAATGGTTATGCCCCAATGTCAGGCTGCAGCAATTCATCCCTTTCCCGCAAAAGCGGGAGCTGCCTCTGGGTTATTAGGTTTTATCATCCTAGGCTTTGCAGCCTTTCTTGGCCTGATCGTCGGTGAGCTGTATGTGGGAACGCAAATGCCCATGGTTACCACCGTTTTTCTAATGGGGGTCGGAACCAATTTGTTTTTCTATGCTGTGGTCTATCCCCGTAAACAACAAACTGCCTAAACGATGGTTAGGGCTTCTCCTCTTCGGGTTCTTCGTAAATGGGGGCGTTTTTAGCCGGCTTGCTGTCTGAGCTGCTAAATGTTTGAACGATGCGGTCCCAAATACTTCCCTGAGACGGCGTCGCTTTTTCTGTTGCTGCGACAAATACTGTGGGCTCCCGTTTTCCTTTAGCCCGGATCATAAAGTCTTTCCAAGCAAAAGATGGCAAGTTACTGCCCGTTACTTTTTTCGTGGCGGCCCCGTTATCGTTTCCAAACCAAACGCCAGTGACAAGATCGGGAGTGAAGCCAATAAACCAAGCATCCCGGTAATCTTGCGTTGTGCCGGTTTTCCCGGCTGCAGCAAAACCCGGGTTTGCTGCACGGCCAGTGCCGGATTTAAGGGCGGTTGTCATCACATCGCGCATTTTGTTGACAGTTTGACCGCTGATCATACGGCCCAATCCAGAACTGTTGCGCTTATACAGGAGCTTTCCGTGCCTATTTCGAACCTCGAGCACGGCAAAAGGAAGGACACCTTTTCCGCCATTGGCAATGACCGCGTAGGCCGCGCTTATTTCAAGCAAGGTCACCTCGTTGGTTCCCAGCGAAATGGACGGATGGGTCGCCATTTTTCCGGTCAATCCCATTTTAGCCGCCATTTTTGCGATATTACCACGACCAACATCTTCGCCAAGTTTAATGGCAACTGTATTGATGGATTTTGCATAAGCATCGCGTAACGTCATACGTCCTGCATATCGGCGCGTATAATTTTTTGGCTTCCAGCCATTGATATTAATGGGACCGTCCACATAAATATCATCAGGAGATCGGCCTGCTTCGAAACCCGCTGTATAGACAATTGTCTTAAAGATTGAACCTGGTTGCCGGCGTGCAGAGGTTGCCCGGTTAAAGGCCGATGACGAATAGCTTCTGCCGCCAACCATGGCTTTCACATCGCCGTCTGGACTTAAAGCAATTAACGCTGCCTGCGTGACTTTGTAGGATTTACCATTCTTTGACAGCTGTTTTTCAACAGATTTTTCTGCCGCTTTTTGCAAGGCCATATCAAGGGTTGTTGTAATTACCAAATCTTGTTCTGTTCGTCCAAGAAGCGCTCGAACCTCAGTGACAACCCAATCTGAAAAATACCGAACATTCTTAAAATTACTGCCGGCATTACGCAAAATTGCAGGGCTTTTTACCATTTTATTGGCTTCTGCGTCCGTCAGGTAGCCGACAGATTGCATGCGTCGCAGGACCACTGTGGACCTCTTTTGCGCGCGTTTAATGTTTGCTGTTGGGGCGTAATATGTGGGTGCTTTTAGCAGGCCTGCCAACATGGCAGCTTCAACTGTGCTCAGGTTTTTGATGTCTTTTGCAAAATACTTGCGCGTGGCAGCATCAATTCCAAAAGTTCCAGACCCAAAATACATTCGGTTGAGATAAAGCGCGAGAATTTCTTCTTTGCTGTAGGTCGCCTCCAGCCAAAAGGCCAATAATACTTCGCGAATTTTACGTTGAATGTTGCGTTTGGGTGTTAAAAACAGGTTTTTGGCAAGTTGTTGGGTAATGGTACTGCCGCCCTCAACGATGCGGCCAGCTTGATAATTACGCCACATTGCACGGATCAAACTTAAGGGATTAATTCCAAAATGGGTATAAAAATGGGCGTCTTCCGTGGCAAGAACTGCTTGTTTCATGCGCTCGGGTATTTGTTCAGGTTTTAGCATACGCCCATACAAATCCCCATAAGTTGCAAAACGCACATTATCTACGGATTTAAGAACAAGGGAGGGTCGTTTCTCGATGATGTCTATGCCAGAGATGTCAGGCAAGGTGTAGGCAAAATATCCAAAGACAATACCAACAATGAGTATGCCCCATAAAACCAATGTACCGCCCCAGTTCACCATCCCCCTAATTAGGTTATTGCGAGCTTTTGGAGGTGTGACTGCAGGTTTGGCGGTTTTCTTTTTTGGCGTTGATTTTTTTGCAGTCTTGGATGCGGCCGGTTTTTTCTTCGGTGCAGGCGTTCGCTGGTCGTAGCTGCTAGGTGCCTTTTTTCCGGGCTTTTTACTGGATGGTTTTTTCATAAATATAGGTATTTCACGGCCCAAAATTCAATATAGGGACAGTGTACTCAAAAAAGGTACCATATTAAGGCAAAAATAGAGAGAGGGTCATGAAGGGCGGTTCTTTGTTCGATTACCGGTCCAGAAATTATTTGATGTTTGCCGCGTACGTAACGCGCCCGGAAGTCTTGCCTTTGCAAATCTCGTCTTTGCGTTTGATGTTTTTACGAGCTGTTTTGCCGGCTGTAATCTTGGTCTTTAGGGAGACAAGTGAACAGGAATAGACTTCGCCCGTTTTGACATCTTTTCGCGCAGGTGTGAATTTTTGGACGCGGCCGACGACGCGGATGGATTTGTCCAGGGTTTGATCTGTTATAACATCGCGCAAGTTAAAAGCGTGGATGTCTTTAACCACTTTGCGCATCATATATTCTGCGTCTTCCAACATGTCTTTTGGAATAGAGTTTGCCGCTAAAGCCGGTTGGGTAACGATAGTTCCAACGATCAATAATCCAAATACTGCTAGACGTTTCATACGGTGTTCAATTCCTATAACTACAGACTATAAAGGCGCATAATATGTGACTTTTGTCGTAAAACAAATAGCCTACATGCGCCTTTATAAATTTTTCTTTCTCTTACCTATATAAAATAGGTTAATTCAGACTTAAACGCGGATTTATGCATCCAAAACGCGGACTTTAAGAGCATTTTGTTGAATAAAGTCACGCCTTGGTTCAACAACATCACCCATCAAAGTTGAGAAAACCTCATCAGCTTCATCTCCGTGATTGACCTTAACCTGCAGCAATGTACGTGCTTCGGAATCAAGTGTTGTTTCCCATAGCTGTTCTGGGTTCATTTCACCCAACCCTTTATAGCGTTGCATGGTCAAGCCTTTGCGGCCAACGGCAAGAACGGCTTCTAAAAGCTCAAGCGGAGAGTTAATAGTCTGATGTTTGTCTTTATAGGTAAATTTACCAGATTTTGTGTAAGCTTCTTGCAATTCATCTTTCATTGTGTGGAGCCGCTGCGCTTCTGCAGAATGAATAAGATTGCTGTCCACATGTTGGACTTCTGTCACGCCGCGGACTTCACGGGAGAACCGCAGGCTGAAATCTTCAAGCACTTCGCCTACCCACCCTCGTTCTGTCTCCGATGACATAGCATCCAGACGCTCTGCCACAAAAGCGGCCGCTTTGGGTCCGTTGATGGGGTCATTGAGAACTTCATCGTTCAACGCCCCGGCAATGGCGACTTGTTCCACAATTCCTTTTGTTTGGAGGCGGGCAATGGCATCGATGAGATTGCGGCATTGACGGGCATGATTGATAAGGCCCAGCAAATCTTGACCAGAGCGTTGCTCGCCCGTGGACAAGGTAAAGACAGCGTCTTCAATTCCCTGTTCAATCAGATATTCTTCCATCGCGGCTTCATCTTTGAGGTAAACCGAAGATTTACCGCGCGCAACTTTGTAAAGAGGTGGTTGCGCAATATACAGATAACCCTTTTCAATCAGTTCAGGCATCTGGCGATAGAAAAACGTCAGGAGCAGTGTTCGAATGTGAGATCCGTCAACGTCCGCATCGGTCATAATGATGATTTTATGGTAGCGGGTTTTTTCAATGTTAAATTCTTCGGCGCCGATACCAGTGCCAAGGGCCGTAATAATCGTTCCGATTTCTTGAGAAGAGAGCATGCGGTCAAAGCGCGCGCGCTCCACGTTCAAGATTTTACCACGCAAAGGGAGAACCGCCTGATTGTGACGATCACGGCCTTGCTTGGCTGATCCACCCGCACTGTCTCCTTCCACGAGGAAGACTTCGGAAATAGCAGGGTCTTTGGATTGGCAATCGGCAAGCTTTCCGGGCAGGCTTGAGATATCTAGCGCACCTTTGCGCCGAGTGAGTTCTCTGGCTTTACGCGCCGCTTCACGTGCAGATGCAGCTTCAAAAATCTTGTAGATAATGATTTGAGCTTCTTTTGGATGCTCTTCAAACCACTGATCCAACCCTTCGTTCACGCAGCTTTCAACGATTGGGCGGACTTCACTTGAGACCAGTTTGTCTTTGGTTTGGGACGAGAATTTTGGATCGGGAACTTTTACTGAGACAACGCAAGTGAGACCTTCTCGGGCGTCATCACCAGTGATAGAGGCTTTCTCTTTCTTCGAGATACCAGAACTTGCTGCATATTTATTAATAGTTCTGGTCAGGGCACCGCGAAAACCAGCCAAATGCGTTCCGCCATCGCGCTGGGGAATGTTGTTGGTAAAACACAGGACATTTTCGTGGTAGCTGTCGTTCCATTCAAGAGAAACTTCAACGCCTGTGCCGTCTTTATCAGATTCAAAGTTTATGGTTTCTGGAATAAGTGCATTTTTCGAACGGTCCAAATACTTCACGAAGGCCGAAATACCTCCATCATATTGCAGCTCGACAGTTACGGGTTCGGCAGAGCGGAAATCATTGAGTTGAATACGAACGCCTGAATTTAGAAAGGCCAGCTCCCGCAAGCGATGTTCCAAAGTGGCAAATTCAAATTTCACATTGGTGAAGGTATCGGAGGAGGGAACGAAAGTGACTTCTGTTCCTGTGAAGGGCTTGTCGCCGCCGCCCTCCAGTGGAACCCTTGGTGCATCACCGATAATTCCCAAGCGATCTAGGGCGTCACCATGGGAGAATTTGATCTCGTGGGTTTTGCCGTTTCGCCAAATTTTCATATCGAGCCGAACAGACAGCGCGTTCACAACAGAAACACCAACACCGTGAAGACCACCGGACACTTTGTAGGAATTTTGATCGAACTTACCACCAGCATGGAGTTGGGTCATGATCACTTCAGCAGCAGAGACACCTTCTTCTTCGTGAATATCCACGGGGATACCGCGACCATTGTCGCGAACGGTAACCGAGGCATCGCTGTTAAGGGCAACATAGACAAGATCGCAGTGACCTGCCAAAGCTTCGTCAATTGCGTTATCCACAACCTCATACACCATATGGTGCAAACCAGAACCGTCATCTGTATCACCGATATACATGCCGGGGCGTTTTCGAACCGCATCAAGGCCTTTGAGGACTTTAATGGAATCTGCGCCATATTCTTCTGCGGCTGTTTGGTCTTCACTCATACGTCATATTCCTTAGGTTCAGCTCATCAATGTCGGGGCTAACCGGCCTTGTTCAACTGCAAAAAATTGTGCCCGCTCTCCAAGCTCGGAAAAGAGTAGATCGTCCGTTCCTGTCATCCATGCCTGCATTTTCAATTCAGCTATTTCATCAAACAGGGCGATCCGTCTCGTCTGGTCCAGATGGGCCGTAATTTCGTCCAGTAATAATACCGGGGCTTTGCCATGTAATCCAGCCTGTAGACGCGCATCGGCAAGGATTATTGAAATTAAAAGCGCCTTTTGCTCGCCAGTGGAGCAAAGATTGGCTGGTTGGCTCTTTTCCCGGTGCAAAACCTGCATATCACTGCGGTGCGGGCCTATGGTTGTGCTGCCCGCTTTTGCGTCTATTTTTCGTATTTTTTCAAGAGTCTCGCGGTAATTATCTTCTGCGGCCAGGGCTGGCATACTAGCAACGGCCGTCTCGAGGTCTCCAAAAAGAGATATCTCCGCCTTTGGGAAGGCAAATTTGTTTGATGCGCGTGATTTGCCTTCTTCATCCAACATGGCGCGGTTTAGCCGGTTAACGGCCTCGACACGCGCAGCAACGATGGCAATTGCCTGTTCCGCCATTTGATGTTCAAGGGAGGTGAGCCAGTGGGGGTCGTTACGGCCTTCTTTTAACAGGCGGTTTCGCTCCCGCATAATTTTCTCATAAGTAGCCGTTCTTTTGGCGTGCGCTGGATCAAATCCATAAACCAGACGATCCAAAAACCGCCGTCTTCCGCTGGCGCCTTCTTGAAATAGGCGATCCATTTGCGGTGTCAGCCAGCCGATATTGAGAATTTCCCCAAAATCTGTCGCTTTCATTCCGTTTTGCCCATCAATCCTGACCGTCCGTTTTTCAGTTTGCGACAGGTTACCACCTGCCCGGATAAGCCCTGTTCCAAGGGTTCTATCTAACTGTCCATCGTGTACTGTTGCCGAAACGGCCCAACCGCCCTTGCCAAAATTGCATTCTGGGTCATTCAATTTTGCCCGGCGCAAACCCCGGCCTGGCGATAAAAAAGAAATGGCCTCCAATAGATTTGTTTTGCCACTGCCATTGGGTCCCGTGAGGACCACAGGGCGGGTATCTGTTTCTACTTTCAGATAGGTGTAGTTTCGAAAGTCCGTCAGAACCAGCCGCGTCAGAGCAAGTGGGGTCAAGTAGGGCTCCTAAGGGAAATAATGCTGAACAGGCGAGAGATCTCGCCCAGTCCAGATCAAACCCGCATTGGCATCAGTACGTAAAGCGCCCCATCATCAGTGCCATCTCTAACGATGGTTGGTGATTGCGCATCGGCAAGAACGAAACGGGCGTTGTCGCCCTCAATCTGCCCAGTAATGTCCAATAGATATTTGGAATTAAAGCCGATCTCCAGATCACCAGAGCTATAACTTGCAGTTAGTTCTTCTGTGGCGCTGCCGCTATCTGCACCTGTTGCAGATAGGGTGACTGTATCGTCTGACAGGGACAGTTTAATGGCTCGTGATTTTTCAGTGGATACGGTTGAAACCCGATCTACGGCTTGGGCGAATGATTTGCCGTCAAGCTCAAGCACCTTATTGTTGCCCGATGGGATAACCCGCTCGTAATCAGGGAAGGTGCCATCAATGAGTTTAGATGTGAGAATAGATCCATCAAATGAGAAGCAAATCCGGTTCTCTGATAGGGAAATAGAAACGTCACCCTCTGTATCATCAATTAATTTGCGCAGCTCATTAACGGCTTTGCGCGGAACAATGACACCAGGAATGTTTTCAGCGTTTGCCGGTACCGGTGTTTCAACGCGGGCCAAACGGTGTCCGTCAGTCGCAACAGCTCGAAGCACAGGAATGCCTTCATTTTCCGCAGCATGTAGATAGATGCCGTTCAAATAGTAGCGGGTTTCTTCTGTGGAAATGGCAAATCGTGTTTTGTCGATCAAACGCTTCAACTCTTTCGTTGGTAGCGTAAAATTGAACGGAAGTTCGCCGGTTTCCATAATAGGGAAATCGTCTTTTGGCAAACAGGAGAGCGCAAATTGCGAGCGACCGGCGCGAACAGTTAAGCGGCCATCTTCGCCTTTGTAATCAAGTTCAACTTGCGACCCGTCGGGGAGTTTGCGAACGATGTCATAGAGAAGGTGGGCAGGTGCTGTGATGGAGCCAGAGGTCGCAATTTCAGCAGAGACTTGCTCGTTAATGGCAAGGTCCAAATCTGTTGCGGTTAAGCCCAATACGCCATTATCTGCGTTGAGCAGAATATTTGAAAGTATTGGAATGGTATTCCGGCGTTCAACTACACTTTGCACATGATTGAGTGCGGTGAGCAAAGTACTGCGTTCTATTGTTAATTTCATAGGCTCTACTTAGCTTTCAGACATTCCCACGGATCAAACACCATCATGCCTGATAAAGGTGCTCAACTACAACAATATTTTCCCATCTCCGTATTGGAAATATCTGAGTTAAGGAGTTGATTCAAAAAAATGAATCGCCTAGCAGTTAAACAGAACTTCCAGTTTGGAGTATCCCCAGCACTATATCAGATGAAACTGTGCTTGCCCACGTAATTTAACAGGGGCTTTGTTTCGTTGAATTGATAGGATATTTGGGGGTCTGGGATCGATTCAATGTCTCAAAATCGTCTAGTTTTCGAGCATCCGGCGCAGCAAATCTATATCTTCTGACAAAGACGTATCGTTTTCCCGCAACTCGTCGATTTTACGGACAGCATGCATAACTGTCGTGTGGTCGCGGCCACCGAATTTCCGGCCAATCTCAGGTAAGGAGCGACTGGTCAGCTGTTTTGCAAGATACATGGCCACCTGTCTTGGGCGAGCCACTGCGCGGGCCCTACGAGCAGAATGCATATCCGACATACGGATATTGAAATGCTCGGCTACTCGTTTTTGAATTTCTTCAATGGTGGTGCGTCGATCATTGGCTCGAAGAAGGTCCCGGAGGACTTCCTGAGTGCTTTCGATAGTGACGGCCCTACCAACGAGGTCAGAGTAGGCGAGTACCCTGTTCAGGGCGCCTTCAAGCTCT